>JAILKL010000076.1 GCA_024693775.1 Pseudobutyrivibrio sp. | reverse complement strand
CAGCCTTGCAAAGGATTTCCACGTAGAGCTCCCAGAAAAATTCCTCTACGAAAAATAAGCCGTGTTATATCTAAACGGACAATCACGTATGTTTATAAATGGGTGTTCGTCTAACGGTTTTACAATTCTAACAGGACTGTTTGTACAAAGAGCAGACACTAATAATATAAAATAAATAAGGTGCTACAATCCATGTACCACACAGGTGCCTGATTTTAAGTGTAGCCTTAGTAGCACAGAAGGGAATTACGTAGATAACAGACACGCCGAGCCATGGACGGCGAGGCGAATGCCAGCTGAACATGGACGTGAATCTGGCATGGTGCCTGTTATCAAGTAATTCGTTTCGTATTGTTTCTTAGGCTCCACGACCAATGAAGGCAATTATATCCTGCTTGGTTGTAGGGGCTATTTTTGTATTCTTAAGTGTCTGCTTTGTACGTACAGTGGCTTTTAGGCAATTTCCGTGCGTTTTATTTTGCCGGTGGTGTTGCGGATGAATGGCTGTGTGCGGATCACAAGGTTTGTGATGTGGCGGTAGCTTGGTTGGGCCAGGTTGTAGGCGTCGATGAAGTCCTGGAGAGACTGCTGGATTGTCTCGGGACTGAGGGAGCGCTTGTCGATGATGTCCTGGTCTGGGTATATGTTGGCTGTGAGGCCGGTTCCGTTGCCTGTTATGATGACTTCGGCGATTAGTGGGTTTAGGCTGAGCTTGTTTTCGATTTCCTCTGGGGAAATGTTCTCTCCGTTGGACATTATGATTAGGTTTTTGACGCGTCCGTTGATGTAGAGATAGCCGTCTTCGTCTAGATATCCTTTGTCGCCGGTGTGTAGCCATCCATCCGTAAATGCGGATTCAGTTTCCTCTGGCATGTGATAATAGCCCTGCATTACGCTGGTGCCACGGATTAGGATTTCTCCGTTTTCAAATTTGATTTCTACGTTTGCCAGTGGCTTTCCTATAGAACCAGGACGATGGCAATCTGGTGTGTTTGTTGTGATAACAGGCGAGCACTCTGACATGCCATAGCCCTCTAGGATGTCGATTCCAAACTTGGCAAATTCCTCAATATAAAATGGATCCAGGTGTGCTCCACCTGTGAAAATTATCTTTAGATTTCCACCAAAAATGTTTTCATACACATTGGCACGTACCATTTTAAGTGTGTTTTCATCTGCAGAAGCATATTCCTCAGCCGATGCGGCTAGGCGCTTGTAGATGGATTCTATCATTAGTGGAACCATCAGGATTACAGTTGGTTTGAATATGTGCATGTTTCGTACCATGTGCATAAATGAATCGTTGATGCACACGATGGCACCTAGTGAAAAGCCCTTGAGCCAATCCATAACTAAGCAGTAGG
Source organism: Pseudobutyrivibrio sp. (assembly GCA_024693775.1). Lineage (GTDB taxonomy): Bacteria > Bacillota > Clostridia > Lachnospirales > Lachnospiraceae > Pseudobutyrivibrio. The sequence continues at coordinate 83,316 of JAILKL010000076.1, read as the reverse complement.
CGTGGTGAATAGGAAGTACGCTCATCATTACACACCCTGGGTCCACCACGTAGTTTACGTTTTCCACATTTTCATATAGGTTCTTGTGAGTAAGCATTACGCCTTTACTTTTACCAGTGGTTCCTGAGGTGAAGATGATTGTAGCAAGATCATCCTCGGAAACCAGTGAACTATCCACAGTCATTCTGTCCTGCTTTGAATCGCCCACCTTTGTGCTAATACCATCTATTTTTACTTGTCCCAAATTTTCTAATTCTCTCAGCGACCCTATCTCCCCAGTTAGGCCGCAGTTTTCGTATGAATCCTGTAAAATCCATACCTGCTTTAAGGTCTTGCAGGATTTAATCGCAGGCTCTGCAATGGCCATAAGCTTTGGGCTTACAAATAGCACCTGAACCTCAGCACGAACGAGTAATTCAATCAAGTCCTCGGCAGGAAGTAGTGCATCCAAAGGCACAGCCACATTGTTACCTGTGACAATTCCCAGGTAGCTGGCAATCCATGAGAGGCTGCTTTCCCCAATCAGTGCTATGTGGGCGCCATTAAATCCACCGGCAGCTAGTCCAGCACGAATATTTTCCACCTTTTTATTCAAATCGCCATAAGTAGCTTCCTTGATTTCCTTTTTTTCAAGCCATCTTACGGCAGGCAAATCATGATAATTGTGGGCTGCATTGTCCCAAAGTGTTCTCAAATTTTCCATTTTATCCCCCTATGAAATCTCCTGAAGATTGTGAAAGTCGATGGTAAAAAAAGTCTTTAGCAATTTTATAAATTTCATTTAACCCACCTCCTGTAAATCCTGAATCATAGATAAAGCTTCATCAATTGTGCGAATCTGCACGATTTTATCCTGCTCTAGCTCCACATCAAATTCATCCTCCAGCTCACCTAGAAATGACATGAAATCCAGCGAACTAAAATCCAAATCCTCTCTAAATCTAACATCCCCATGTAGCTCTGCCGGACTAGCTGTGCAGTACTGGGAAACAATTTCCTTAAACCTATTTTCTACACTCATTTTGCTCCTCCTATAAATTTTGACTTCATGCTGCTTGAATAATGTAATTATCAGCAAGAATCTAAACGCTTGTTATAAGGCCCCCTATGGAAATACCAGGGTTTTCCACTCCTGTGAAAATTATTTTTAAAAGATAATAGTTGAATAGTTCCACGTGCTTGTCATTCAAATCAGCCGTTTGATAGTGATATGAAAAATTCATGCCGCCATCCTCAGTATGGGATACTGTAAGATACATTTTCTTGGTAGCAGCTCCGTTGGCAAACCATTTGGAATGCATTGGTATATCCTTTAAAAATGGATTTTCCATTTTCACTGGCATTGGCTGATAGGTGAGATAGCAGCTTTCGTAGGTGGTGTTTTCCGGTGTGCCATAACGATTGCGTATCTCCTCGTAAATCAGCGCTGGGTCATAATTACTGTGCATGTATATTTGATTTTGCATACTTTGAATTTCGTATGCTGCGTCTAAAAACTCCGTGTCAGGACTAATCTTGGTACGGCATGGAAACATAATTGTTCGGCTGCCACCAGAGGTCCATTCGTCGTGTGTAGAACGTCTGGATATAAAGTTTTGAATGGAAATATCCTCTTGTCCATTGTTCATTTTGGATAGATAGGTTCGCATTCCTAATAACAAAAGATTAGTCATGGAAATCTGATGATTCTGGCAAAAATCAAATAGCTGCTTGGTGGATTTTACATTTAATTTGTAGTCATCTACCGCTACAAAAAGGTCCTTTAGCTCTATGTCAGCAGCCCTTAGGTTAGGATTGTGATGTGCCTCCCTGGCTCTGTCTAGAATCATTGGCCCCTGAATGTCTGAGTACAGTGGCTCACCCCATTTATCCAATATGTCATCCCAAAAATCCTTGTCGCGAATTAATCTTTTTTCATTGGAAGCACGCTTTAAATCCTTTTGCAAAACTGTCTCGTAATCAGCCAGGTCATCAGGCATTGGCGAGTTAAATCGTAAATGCGTATATAGCGACATAATGTCGTTTGTCATAATAACTACGCCGCAGGAATCAATCAGCCTGTGATCCATATGTAAAAAGAATCCACGATAATCCTCCGGTAGCTTTACCATAAAAATTTCCATCATAGGGATATCGTCCCCATCAAAGGTTTTATAGGCCCAGCCTTGCATGGTGGCATCAGCCTTTTCCATGGTCATAGCTGACAGGTCCTTCAGTGGAATATCGTAAAAGTTTCCCTTGGTCAAATATTGATTTATATTTCCATTCTCATCAGGTTTTGTGAATTGTACGCGCATACAGCCGTAGCGCTGAATTTCCATTAGAATACATTTTTTTAGAATTTCAAAATCCAATTCATCCTGCAGTGATGCCACAATGCTTAGCCCAGAAACCTGTTGAGTTCCATACTGCTTAATCCATCTGTAGTGCATGTTTTGTGCTGCTGTAAGTGGATAATTTTTCATAAATTTTACCTCCCCTTTACTTGCATTAGAAAATACCATAAGTGAAACCCCAATACTATATAGTATGGGAGTTAATGAACACATTTACTCAAAGTGACCAAAAGATAATGGACACTTTGAAGGATTATATTTGACAGATTTGAAAAATGGTGTTATGGTTAATTACACAAGTAATTAACCGTTGGACCAAAGGAGGTGAGTATGTGTTAGAAAATCTTGGGGAAGATAAATCAATTTATATCCAAATCAGCGAGATGATAGAGGATGAAATTTTAAGGGATATATTAAAGGAAGAAGAAAAGGTACCTAGCACTACAGAATTATCAAAGTTTTACAAAATCAATCCAGCCACTGCGGCAAAGGGAATAAATTTACTGGTAGACAGAGATATTTTATACAAAAAGAGAGGAATAGGTATGTTTGTTCAGGATGGCGCAAAGGAGCGCATCAGAGAAAGTAGACGTAACAGCTTTTATGAGACTTATGTTAAGAAAATTATAGGCGAGGCTGAGCTTATAGGAATTAGCAAGGAAGAGTTGAAAAAGATGATCGATACTGAAAAATAGGAGGGAATATATGTCAAAATTAGTTGGAAAAAGCATAGTAAAAAACTATGGTAAAGACAAGGTTTTAAAGAACATTGATATAGAAATAGAGACAGGAAAAATCTACGGGCTTATCGGTAGAAATGGTGTTGGCAAGACCACATTGTTATCCATACTTACCGCCCAAAATCCTGCCACCTCAGGAGAGGTTACATTAGATGGAGAGCCAGTTTGGGAAAATGAAAAGTGCCTTGATAGAATGTGCTATTCACGCGAGCTTTCCCCAGTTACAATTTTTGGTACAAATAATATAAAGGTAAAGGAATATCTTAGAACAGCAAAAGCCTTTTACAAAAACTGGGATCAGGAATATGCAGAGGAGCTAATAAAGCTTTTCAATATAAATAAGAAAAAAGCAGTAGGAAAGCTTTCAAAGGGCCAGCTTTCAGCAATTACCATCATCATTGCCCTTGCCAGCAAGGCAGAGATTACTATCTTAGATGAGCCAGTTGCAGGACTTGATGTAGTTGCCAGAGAGCAGTTCTACAAGCTTATAATCGAGGAATATGCCGAGACAGGTCGTACATTTATTATCAGTACACATATTATTGAGGAGGCAGCCTCATTGTTTGAAAAGGTCATCATCCTAGAGGATGGTCAGGTTGCCATAGAAGAAAATACAGAGGATTTGCTTGCTAGAGCATACAGAATCAGCGGTCAGGATACAATTGTGGACGAGGCCACAAAGGATTATAAAGTATTCCATCCTGAGGTTCTAGGACACAACAAGGTAGTGACAGTTCTTGCAGACGAGCCAGTTAGCAACTTTGATTGTAGAGTCCAGGTTGAGCCAGTTTCACTCCAGAATTTATTCTTTGCTATGTGCTCAGAGGAAAGAAAGGAGGCCTAATGGATACATTAAAAGCCAGAACAATAAAGTTCTATTTAATAAAATCATTCCAGCTAGTTGTCATCACTATTGGATTAGGTTTGCTTCTTTTTGTAGAGGGACTTTTCTTTGGAATCGGCGAGGCAGATCAGATGATAGAAAGCATTAATCTGGGCAGTACAGGCTTATTGATTGGAATAATGCTTATGCCAGCAATGTACGCCATTTACGGCCCTAATCTATACGACAGCCTAGTCCTATCCATGGGTGCCAGACGTATTGATATTTTCTGGGGCAATATTTTAAAGGAAGTGACATTTTCCGTATGTTCCGCAATCATAATATGTATATTCGGAGCAGTCATAGACCTTCCAAATTTTACAACTTTGAGCCTTATTGTTCCTTCATTTGGATTAATTATGTCGGCCCTATGCCGGTTAGTAGCAATCAAATTTAAAAATGTTGGAAAGCTGGCAATAGTAGTGGTTGCATTGATATCAGGCTTTGTCGGTGCTACTGTGGGCTATACGTTCGAGCAGAACACATTAGTAGACGTCTTTTCAAATATGAACGTAGGATTATTTGTCGTACTAGGAATTATCGGCGTGGTTGCTTACGCCATTGTTGAGAGATTGATTTTTGGTTCAATTATGAAGCTGAGTGTGAATTAGGAGGTTGTTATGAATAGAATAAAAGCCTTTTGTTACATAAAGAAAAAATATTGGATAATCGCTGTTATAGGGGCTGCTATTGCAATAATACTTGGAATGGTGCTTTCCTTAATATTTATTAAAACAGGTGAAATGAAACCTGATGAGACAGTATTATTTAACATAATATTTTTTTCAGTATATTATACAATCATGCATTTGTTATTTAGAAGCCTATACCATGTGGAAAATGCTTCAAGGGCCTTGGCCTACGGCATGACACGCAAAACATATTTCATAAATAATATTGTGACAAGCATTTTAGAAGCTATTGTAATGTGTGTAGTTGTAGGACTGATTAGCGGAGGACGTTACTGGTTTCCAATTATAAAAATATTTGCCTTATTCACAGTAATAGAACTCCTTTTGGAAGGTGTAGTCGGAAATAACATGGTGAAATATGGAAGAAAAGTTTATGGAATATACTACTTTATTTTTATTATTCTTTCCATTTCCTTTTCAAAAATCCATGAGTTATTTCCACAATTAGAAGCTGTTGCTAATATGTTTTTTGATTTAATAAGTGTTCCTACACTTATGCAACCAAGCTTATGGAGTGGAATAGCAATTGCGTTTGTGGTAGCATTGGTAATCAACTGGATAACCTTCAGAAAATTAGAAGTAAGATTTTTAGTATAGTTTTTTAGAAAGGAAAAGTTTTGACTAGTAAAAAAGCATATTCGCGAATAGGCTTGATATTAACAATATCAATAGCCTTAGACTTAGGATTAGTATATTTATTAAAATATTTGGGCAATGTGATCTGGCCGGACGGCAGCCCTAGTTTATTTACATACCTTGTATCATTTTTAATAATGGACGGTGTTGTTTTACCATTTATAATTTTTGCCGTTGGCAAATTGCCAGCCATGGAGCCAGCCAAAACCAAGCTATCTGTGGGAAATTGGATTATCTATGTTTTGATGACCTATGGCCTGGCCATAGCAGGTAATATTGTCATAGTAATAATCAGTTTAGTATTAAAATTGATAACAGGCCACGGCGAGATAAACCCATTAATGGATTTGTTTGACAACGAGGATGTGCTGGTGCGTGTGCTTTCATATTTGTTTGCATGCGTAATAGCCCCTATCATGGAGGAGCTGTCCTTTAGAAAAATGCTAGTTTCTAGAATGCTTCCATACGGAGAAAAGGCAGCAATCATCACCTCTGGTATCATGTTTGGCCTTTTCCATGGAAATATAAATCAGGCATTCTACGCCACAATCATGGGTATGATGCTAGCAAATCTTTACGTCAGAACAGGTAAAATAAAGTACACCATATTTATGCACATGTTCATAAATTCAATTGCAGCATTGCTTACTATATTTATGCAGATACATATGCTGTTTGCAGGCATGTTCTCAATGATTGTATACATGATGGCCTTTGCAGGCATCGCCTTATTCTTTATATATAGAAAGAAAATCTTTTATATTAACCACACTGATCACGATACAAAAGTAATAGACGCATGGCTCAATGTAGGAATGATTTTATTCTTAATTGCAGTTGTGGGCGAGATAGCTTGTTCATTCTATTTTGCATAGTGAAATGCACTCCAGGTCCTTAGGGCCTGGAGTTTTTCTATTAATGCGACGAGAAAAACTCCTAGATTTATTTTGTAATGGAAATTCGGTATAATATAGTCAGGTTTTTTGGAAAATCTATTATTAAGAGAAAAATAAAAATAATTAAGGAACTCCAGCGCACCCGCACTGGTATAAAGGAGGAAAAATGGCAAACATTTTATGGTCAGATAGAAAAAGATATTTTGGCCTTCCAATTAGTTTTACAAAATATAGCATGACAGAGGATCGTCTTTTCGTAGAGACAGGTATCCTTAATCTAGAGCAGAACGAGGTTCGTCTATACAGAATTCTTGACCTTCAGCTCAGACGTAGCCTTGGCCAGAGAATCTTTGGCGTGGGTTCAATCATTGTTAGCTCATCAGACAAGAGCCTTGGCACATTCGAGATTAGAAACGTAAAGCATGCTGCAAACGTAAAGGAAATGCTTTCAACTCAGGTAGAGCAGCAGCGTGATGCCAAGAGAGTTGTTAGCCGTGAATACATGAGCGGAGACCTCGATGATATGATGGACGATGATGATGATCAGGATGGAGTTTTATAAATAATGAGTAAATCAAAGAAAAATGGACGAGTGGAGTTTTTACGTTTTATTTTTGCTTTGGGGATTCTGTTTTTTCATATTCACAAGAGATTTGCGGTTAATGGAAATATAGAAATTGGAAATACAGGCTTGTATTTCTTTAATCACGGATATATCGGTGTAGAATTCTTCTTTTTGGTTTCAGGATATTTGCTTGCCATGGGGGCCTATTCCAAGAGAACACTGAGCACAGAGTTCATTGGTACTGAGACAGCACAGATGATTTGGAAAAAAATTAAAAACGTATTTCCGTATCATTTGTTTGCTATGATTCTCACAGTTGCTGTAAATGGATATTTTCTAGAGCACACAGTCAAGGGAAGAGTAGCCTACGCTATAGATTCCTGGGCATCATTATTCTTTGTTCAGATTTTTGGATTTGATAGCTCATGGGCTAATAAGCTCACCTGGTATCTTGATGTTTGGCTGGTGGTTACATTCATGTTTTGGTATTTCCTCAGAAAGCATTATGAGGTTTTCGCCAAGATAGTTTGTCCACTTTTAGCATTATTCGTTCTAGGCTTCATGGCTCATGAATATACTAGCATCGCAGGAATAGACGAATGGACAGGCCATTTTTACAAATGCTTCCTTCGCGGATTTGCCGAGATGGCATTGGGCTGCAGTGCATTTTCATTGACCAGACAGCTTAATAAAATCGAGTTTACAGCAGCCGGAAAGAAAATCTTGGCGGTGCTAGAGGCTGTTTGCTACATTATTGTATTTGCGTATGCTGTAACAGCAATGCCAACAAAGTACAGCTTCTTGATTTTATTCATCATGTGCCTAGGATTAATACTTACTTTTTCAAATGTCAATCCAGGACACAAGCTATTTGATAAGCCGATTTTCAGCTGGTGCGGAAAGATGAGTCTTCTCATCTATTTGAATCAGTTCTACGCAATCCGACTAGTGCAGTCATTACTTCCACAAATCAGCTTCCCTGCAAAGGTGGTAGCATGTACAGCGGTAACATTTGTGGGCGCAAATATCTGCGATTTAGTTGTAGGCTTTTTCAATAAAAGAAAGCCATTGCAAAAGCTTATGATTCAGCAATAAAATTTGATCTAAAATAGAAATTCTAAACTGTGGAAAGATAAAGGGAGATAATTTTGGTATTTAGTTCACTTATATTTACCACAATATTTCTGCCTATATGTCTGCTGGCATACTACGGTATTCCCAGACTCGTAGGCGGGTCATACAATGACAGGATAAAGCTCAGCAACATTATTTTGCTTTTATTCAGCCTATTTTTCTATGCCTTTGGCGGAGTGAAATACCTCCTGCTAATAGGCATAGTTATTTTTATAAACTGGGCTGGAGGGTTTCTTTGCTCTGCGGAACGACACGGGGATACATTCCGTAAATGCGGATTAATAGCAATAGTTGTGCTGGACTTAGGTATCCTGTTTTTCTTTAAATATTTCAACCTATTCATAGCCACAATTGAAAACCTGTTTTTCGGCGGTGACTTTACAATTTCAGAAAGATTTTCAAATGCTTTTGCCGGAGTAGGCACGGGAGCCCTAGGCATACCAGAGATTATCCTGCCAGTGGGCATATCATTTTTTACCTTCCAGGCACTTAGCTATGTAATCGATGTATACAATCAGCAGGTGGAAATCCAAAGCAACATCCTGTATTTTGCCCTGTATATTTCCTGCTTCCCACAGCTGATAGCAGGACCAATCGTGCATTATCGCGATATCGCAGGCCAGCTCACCGAACGCTCCGTGGGTTCCTATGAATTTGCCGAGGGCATCAAAAGATTCTGCTTTGGGTTAGGCAAAAAGGTAATTATCGCAAATACGTTAGCACAGATTGTAGACAATATTTGGGCAGGAAACATCTCCACATTGGATGCCACTACAGCCTGGCTTGGCGCTATATGCTACACCTTCCAGATTTACTATGATTTTAGCGGATACTCAGATATGGCCATTGGCCTAGGAAAAATGTTTGGCTTTGATTTCAAAGAAAACTTTAATCATCCATATCGCTCAGAATCCATTCGAGAATTCTGGCGTCGTTGGCATATTTCTCTGTCCACCTGGTTCAGAGACTATGTATATATTCCGCTTGGAGGCAGCCGTTGCACCATGAAAAAGACCTGCCAGCACATTTTTGTAGTGTTCCTATTAACAGGAATCTGGCACGGAGCCAACTGGACCTTCCTTGTGTGGGGCGTGGTTTATGGATTGCTTTTAATATTCGAGCGACTTTGGTTTGGAGAAATATTAGAAAAAAATCCTATCAAGTTCCTCAATCGAATGTTGATTTTTATTGTGGTGACAATACTTTGGGTAGTATTTAGAGCAGACACCATCATGATGGCAGGCACCTACATTTTCCGCATGTTCGTAGGCGGAATAAATGTCTTGAATTTATTAAACTACATGTCAGGAATGGGAGTAATTGCCTTCATAGCAGCAGCCCTCTTCGGCGGTTTCGTCCAGGCTCACATGAGTGTAAAGGCAGTAAAGGGAAACATGGTTGTATGCCTGCTGATTTTACTAGTTAGCATGCTTTTCCTAGTGAACGGCACCTACAATCCATTTATTTATTATCAGTTCTAGGGGCTGAAAAAATAGTTTAATTACAGTGAGTATATTTAGTAGTAAGTAGGAGTAACTATGAATTTTACACGTTTGAAGAATAAAATATTCATATTGATATTCCTAGGAATTCTTGTTTTTCCGTGGGTTGCTGGGGGTGCACTTCGCGTGATTTCTCCAAAGACCTTTGAAAAGGTCTCTACCGTGGAGACTGAGAAGCGTGATATGGCTCAGATTGAGTGGAAAAATCTCATGAGCACAGGTGAGAGTGTATCAGCCTTCATTGATGACAGAATTCCATTTAGATACACATTTATTTCCTGGTACAAGGACTTAAATGATTTTATGGATGAAAAATATCAGACCGCAGCCAATTCCATCGGTTCATATTTTTACACTGCAAACAAGGAAAACTCTACAGAAACTGCGGATTCAGAGGCTACAAATGAGCCGATAGTACCTGCTGAGGAGGTGCCAGAAGAGGTTGTGGAGGAGACTCCAGATGATTATTATGCATTGCACACCTACCAGGATGTTATAGTCGCTAGAGATGGTTGGCTGTTCTTGTATGGAGAAAACGAGATAGAATGCTATCAGGGCACCAATATTCCAAGCCAAGAAGAATTGGCCAGCTACTCCAGCAAGGTCAACGAGCTGCAGGAGCTGTGTAATGCCCAGGGAAAGCAATTGTACATCTACATTGCCCCAAACAAATCCCAGGTTTATTCCCAGTACATGCCAACGGTGGATATCGTAAATACGTACAAGCGCGAGCAGGTTATTCATAGCTATATCAATGAAAACTGCAGCACACCATATATTTATCCACTGACAGAATCCATAAATGCCACAGGCATGTGCCAGACCTATTATAAATATGACACTCATTGGAACCACATGGGAGCGCTATTTGGAACCAATGCATTGTACGCCGCCATGGGCATGGAGCAGACCTACCCATTGCAGTGGGCCACCGGCACCCAGGATGCCGACAAATACGAGCTCTACACCTACATGGGCATCCCAGATTCCATGGTCACCCATGATGACACAGAGCTCACCGTGGACTACCGTCCTGACATTACAGTAGAAGGCCTAGACGACCCAGAGGCAATGATTTGCCACACCACCAGCACCTCGCCAAATCAGCAGAGCCTCTGCCTTATCGGCGACAGCTTTAGAGTAAACATGGCACCATACTTAGCCAAGGATTTCGCCACCTGCACCTTCTGCCACAGAGACTACATGTCCGAAATCCACGACGATATCAAAAACTCCAACATAATAGTAATAGAAGCCGTAGAACGCTACGACTACGAAGCCTTCAACACAATCCAGAGGACTATTAATGTGTTGAAATAGATGCGGGAAATTGTAAAGAGCCCTTATTACTTGATTTAAAAGTAATAAGGGCTCTATTTAATTAGACAATTCGCCGCATAAAAAAGAAAACAGAAAAAATGCGGCGACCAGCCACAGTCGAATCAGCAGGCTCGCGTAATTAATAATAAAAAACACCCTGTAGTATACAATTACATATGTTCTTTTTAGTGAATATAGCGAAGCGATACTAAAAAGGATATATGTAATTGTATACGTAACAGGGTGTTCAAAAATTAATGTTTACGTGAGCCTTCTAATTCTACAGTGCTGCAATGAGCTTTTCTGCAATGGCAGCGAACCCAGCATCATTTGGGTGGCCAGCCAGGAATGTTCCTATAGTGTATGTGACTCCGGTGCCGTCGGTGTAGGTGTCACCTACCTGTAGCTGGTAGTCAGCAACGCCCTGCACACCGGCAAGTGATACAAAGGTGCAGCCAGTCTCGGAAGCTACAGCCTTCTTTGTGCTGATAATGCTGTCGTATTTCCAGAAGTTGTCTAGAATCACGATGCGAGCATGTGGATTGTACTGGCGGATGTATGAAATCATGTCTGTAAAATCTTCTTTGAAATGATTCTCGTGACCTTTTACATTTTCGCCTAGTTCAATAACAATAGTTGAATACTGATAGTTGGTAATATATGGATCAATGTCGTCCAATTCGTAATTACGTGTGTTTGAAAATTCCCAGGCACGCATGGACATTGCGTCATATGAGGTGTAGCCCTTTGCGGCTACGGTCAAATGAACATAGTCATTGGCTGCGGTTGTGGCGCCACATCCCCAGTTTGAACCCCACCAGTCCTCGGTGTGAGGGTACTTTGTGATGGAATTTCCAATAAATAAAATATCCTTTGTGGCGGTAGGAATTGCCTTGTCAGCCTTTGGAAGAGGAATATCAATGTAATCCTCAGAAACATCATCAAAGCTAATGTAGCCATAGTCGCCGTTAACAGCGATTTTATAGTAATCCTCCTGATCACATTTGGCCACGATTTTTACAATAGTATCGACGCTGAGTGTTCCAATAATATCGGCGGTATCGTTTGGAAGCTCTCGAACGGTGGCCTTTGAAACGGCATACATTGTGGCCTCATAATCTGTGTAGGAATAGCCGTTCTCGTCTAGCTTTGCTTCCTCGGCTTTCTTTTTTTCTTCTTCGGCGGCTTTCTTTGCGGCTTCCTCCTCGGCAGCTTTTTTGTCAGCCTCCTCCTGAGCTTCTTGCTCTATGCGAGCTTCCTCAGCTTCTAGTTTATTTTGATAAACGACTAAGCTGCCAAAGGCAATAATCAGAGCAATCAAAGAAATCCAGAGTGCAATCACAATCTTCTTTTTCAAATCAAATCTCCTCGTATTCGTTTTAGTTTTATTCTATAATCATAATGATAAAAATAATTATAGCACTTATGATATGAGGATTCACTGATATAAAATTTGAGGAGAAGCCATGAAGGAAATTCTAGATAGTGCCACCATGAGGCGTTGTGACCAGCGCACAATAGAAGAGCATCACGTGCCATCGCTGGTGTTAATGGAGCGCGCAGCCCTAAGCGTTGCGGTGGAAATCAGAACAAATTTTAAAGAAGCGCTAAACATTACAGTGGTTTGCGGACCGGGCAATAATGGCGGCGACGGAGTCGCAATAGCTAGAATGCTAAAAATTGCCGGAAAAAATGTACGCTGTATCGTTTTAGGAAATCAGGAAAAATTCACGGAGCAGCTTTCTTCGGAAATAGCCATGGCAGAAAGCTACGGCCTCAAAATAGAATATGATATTGATGAAGAAGCCTTTGAAAAGGCAGACCTTGTGGTGGATGCCATGTTTGGAATTGGCTTGACCAGAGGACTTTCAGGGCAATTCGAATATGCCGCTCAGCTTATGAATCAGTGTGCATTGCAGGTGGTTGCGGTGGATATCCCATCCGGCTACGATGCCGATTGTGGAAAGCTTTTGGGGCAGGTGGGAGTACAGGCTCACACCACAGTGACCTTTGCATATATGAAAAAAGGACTGGTTTTAGGCGATTGTAAAAAGGCCGCGGGCAAAGTCATTGTAGCAGACGTTGGTATTTATCTTGACCGAGAAAAGGACAGCTTCGCAACCATTGTGGATAGCGATATTTTGCACCTACTACCACCTAGACCTGTAGATGCCAATAAGGGCACCTGTGGAAAGCTCTTGGTGATTGCCGGTAGCAAAAATATTTACGGAGCCTGCTATTTGTCAGCAAAGGCGGCCCTTCGCGCAGGCACTGGTTTGGTAAAAATTTACACCCACACCAATAACATAGCTTCCATCCAGCAGGGATTGCCGGAGGCCATGTACCTAGGCTACACAGAATATAATAAAGAAGAATTATTACAGCAAATTAGCTGGGCAGATACTATTCTAATGGGCCCAGGCCTTGGCACCTCAGAGCTTTCTCAAGATATCGTAAAGACGGTATTGGAAAACCCATCAAAGCCAATGATTATAGATGCAGATGGTCTAAACATTGCCGCCCAAAACAAAGAATTGCTAAAGCAGGCCGCAGCAAAAGCACCTATTATAATCACTCCACATTTAAAAGAAATGGAGAGATTGTGCGGCACACCGGTGGCTCAGATTAATAATGACATGGAAAACGTGGCAAAGAGCTTTGCAGATGAATATAAAATCACGGTGATATTAAAAAATTTCACAACCATAATTGCATCCGCAAATACGATAAATTATGTTACCTCAGGTGATGAAGGCCTAGCCACTCCAGGTTCTGGTGATGTGCTAGCAGGCATTGTTTCATCATTTGTAGGACAAAAGATTTTGCCGCAGATAGCAGTGCTGGCGGCCACATATATTCATGGCGCAGCAGGCCACATGGCATCAGAGGAGCTGGGCACCAGAGCAGTGCTGGCTTCCGATATTATTGAAAACATTCATAGATTTTGATCTCCTAGGAAATCAAGAATACCAACATGAGAAAGGATATAAAAATGAGAGAATTTGACGTAGAAAAGCAGACAAAGGCTTTAATCCAGTACACAAAGGACTGGTTTAATAGATTTGGAGAGGACACACGTGCCATCATCGGCATCTCAGGCGGAAAGGATTCATCAGTTACAGCAGCTGTTTTAAAGGAAGCCCTCGGCGCCGATAGAGTTTTGGGAATCATCATGCCAAACGGCGAGATGTCAGACCTTGACGATGCAAAATTGCTCGTAGATTTCCTTCAGATTCCAAATGAAATTGTACCAATCACAGACTATTACAACGCAGCCCTTGCCACATTTGCAAATGCTAAGTCATTTGAGGTTACAAAGGATTTAAAGATAAATTTGGCTCCACGCCTTCGCATGTCTACACTCTATGCTGCAGCCCAGGGCCAGCCAGTGACATCCTTTGTGGTAAATACCTGCAATGCCTCAGAGGATTACGTAGGTTATTCCACAAAATACGGTGATGCTGCCGGGGATGTTTCTTTGCTACAGGATTTCACAGTGACAGAGGTGCTTCAGATTGGCGAATATCTAGGTCTTCCAGATCAGCTAGTACACAAAACTCCATCCGATGGATTGTCAGGAATGTCAGATGAGGACAAGCTAGGATTTAAGTACGCACAGCTTGATGAATATATATCAGATAAAAATGCAGATATTCCAGAAGACCTGAAAAAAATAATAGACAGAAAACACGCTGCAAATCTTCACAAGCTTCAATTAATGCCTGCATTTAAGCGTTTATAATTGTTGACACGATCCCTAACTAGTATTATATTACTACTTAAGAAAGTGAGGGATTATGGAAAAATTAGATAAAAACGGACTAACAGAAGAACAATATTTAGCACAATATAATCCAAACAAATATGAAAAACCATCAGTCACAGTAGACATGGTTGTATTAGGAACAAATGCAAGCCTTACAGGCTTAAAGATATTATTAGTAAAACGTGGCGCCCATCCATTTATTGGAGAGTGGGCTTTGCCAGGTGGTTTCGTAAAAATGGACGAGAGCACTAGCGAGGCAGCCAGCCGTGAGCTGGAGCAGGAGACAGGCCTCAAAAATGTCTACCTAGAGCAGATCGGCTCATTTTCAGAACCAGATAGAGACCCACGTATGCGTGTCATCAGCATATCTTACATGGCCTTGGTCAATCGTACACCTATTGTAAAGGGAAATGATGATGCTGCCGAGGCGAGATGGTTTGACTTCGAATTTACGGATAAAATGATTCGTATATACGATAAAGATAGCGATTTTGAAATGCGATATAATTTAAAGCGTAAGAAATTCAAAAATGGAACTATTCCTTATGAAAAGCTAGTCGCTTCTGATCCTAGAGGCGCTTCATTAGCATTCGATCATGCGCAGATTATCGTAGATGCTATGACCCAGCTAAGAAAAGAGGTAATGTACACCAACTTACCATTTTCAATGGCTTCGCCAAAGTTTACATTACCTGATTTACAAAGAATATATGAGCTTTTATTGGGACATACCCTTTATAAAGCAAACTTTAGAATTATGGTGGCTGACCGCGTAGAGTCAGTTGGAGAAAAGGGCAAATCTATTGTGGGCAATAGAATGTCAGAGCTTTTCTTCCTGGTAGGCTAGCGACCAAATACTTCGATGTCCATGTGCAGCTTTCCTTTTTTGGAAACGCCGCCTTGGCGCACGTAGTTAAATTTGCCAAATCCGCGGACCGATACAGTGTCGCCCTCAGATAGGGTTTTGTCATTGTTTTCCACGATGTGGCCGTTTACAGATACCTTTTTCTCCATGAAATATGGGATGGTATCCTTTCGAGAAAGGTTGTAGACCTTTGCAATCACGGCGTCCACCCTAGGTGAAGCCACCTGAATGGTGATTTCCTTTAGGGCCTCGCGAATATAGGATTCAGGCAGCTCAGAAATCGAGCATTTAATAGAATTTCGTCCCACGGACACAAAATTTTCCATGAGATAATCGGCGGTAGATTCGTCGGCATAGATATACGCATCCATGCCATCCACGAAGATATCGCCGAATTTTTTTCGATCAATTCCCAGACTCATCAGGCTGCCCAGATAGTCGCGATGAGTGTATTCCTTGGCAAATTTCTTGGCCAAAGGCTCCACCTTGATGCAAACAATAGGATAATCCACCTCGTAGCCAAAATCCTTTTCACTGCCAAATCGCACCATTTTTCGCTCGCAATTTTCATATCCACCAAAGAGGTCATAGGAAATAGGCGCAAATCCCTTATCCCTGGCCGCCTGGTACAAAACGTCCTGCTGGCTAAGGCTGAGAAAATCACTGAAAGTGTATATGTTGTTTTGATAAGCCCTGTTGGAGAGCTCGATTAATCTTTTATATAAGAGAATATCGTCGTCGTTCATATTAAATCCTTCCTGTGAGTTCCCATTATACCGAAAATATTGTAAAATAGCACCTAGTTGATAGTAGAAAGTTAGGTTGATTTTATGGGCAATATTAATACAGACGGTATCATTTTTGACATGGATGGAACTATCTGGGACAACATTCCAGTTTTCGCAGCCAGCTGGACTCGCGCAGCAAAGGAAATGGGCTACGACGTGGAATTTACACCGGAAAAATTAATGGGGCTTTTCGGCAAAACCATGACGGACATTGCCGACGCCAGCATTCCAGATCCAGACCCAGCCAAAAGATACAAGACCTTAGAGCTTTGCGAGAAATACGAGATGGCGGATTTGGCCATCAGCGATGCAGATACCACATATCCTGGCCTTGAAAATGTGCTAGAGGATTTGAGCAAGCGCACAAAGCTTTACATTGTGAGCAATTGTCAGTCGGGATACATCGAGACTTATCTAGACCGCACCGGCCACGGAAAATATTTTACTGATTTCATCTGTTACGGTGACAATGGCCTTGGAAAGGCAGATAATATAAAGGGATTGGTGGCCAAAAACAATATAAAGCACCCGGTTTACATCGGCGACATCCAGGGGGATAAGGATGCCTGCGACGTAGCAGGAGTTGATTTTATCTGGGCCGCTTACGGCTACGGCGCATCAGTGGATGGCTACGTTGCAAAGGTCGAGGATATTTCTCAGCTTAGTGAGATTATTGGAGAATAGGAGAAGTTTTTATGGGGTATAATGTGGAAAAATTATTCGAAGATGTGGCTTACCTTAGCAAGGTTCACACAAAAAAGGATTACGAAATGAACATGAAGATGTTCAAAGAAAATCGCTATGAATTTTTGGAGCCAATTATAAAAGCAAGTGATGTTGCCGCAGATGCAAAGGTACTCTGCGATGAGGTAAATACAGCATTTAAAAAGTTTGGAAAGGTTCGTGGAAGTGACATGATGAACATCAATTATTTCATGATTTATTATGTCTTTCCATCACTGCTTACAGAGGAAAATGGCAGTGAAATTTGCGACACTGTTAAATCAGTTTGGAACGCTTACTTTAAATGTAATATCGATTATACGGATTACGAAACATTGTTAAACGGCTTCCAGACTAGAATTTTTGGAATACCTATTGGAAAGAACTAAGATGAAAAAGATTTTAATGATCGGTACCGGCGGTACCATTGCTTCAAAGCAAACCGAGGCAGGCCTTACACCTGGCCTCACAGCAGAGGATGTTTTGTCATACATTCCTGCAGTAAAAAATGTATGTGAGGTGGAGACACTTCAGGTCCTAAATTTGGATAGCACAAACATGACTCCAAGTCATTGGAAAATTATCGTAAAAGCGATAGAGGATAATTACGCTGCCTACGACGGATTCGTGGTTTGCCACGGCACAGACACCTTGGCATACACAGGCGCAGCCCTTAGCTACATGATTCAAAATTCGGCAAAGCCAATCGTGGTAACAGGCTCACAAAAGCCAATTAGCCGAGATGTTACTGATGCCAAGACCAATCTTTTGGATTCATTCATTTATGCATCCGACGACGAGTCTCAGAATGTCAGCATCGTTTTTGATGGAAAGGTTATCTGCGGCACCAGAGCCAAAAAGGAAAGAGCCAAAAGCTACAACGCCTTTTCCAGCATTAATTTTCCATACCTGGCAGTCATTCAGGATGGCGTGATTTTGCGCTACATTCCAGAGATTCCAGTGAAGGGCATCCCACATTTTTACTATGAAATGTCCGACAGGGTTACACTTTTAAAATTGTACCCAGGAATCAAGGCAGACATCTTAGGATTTTTATTTGAAAATTATGATATCGTCGTTATCGAAAGCTTTGGCGTAGGCGGAATGCCAGAGGCTCTCATGGAGACCTTCTATGCAGAAATGGAAAAATGGCAGGGCCAGGACAAGCTCGCGGTAATGACCACACAGGTTGCCAACGAAGGCAGCAACATGACAGTCTACGAGGTAGGCCGCCAGATAAAGCACGATTTCCATATGATAGAGGCGTATGATATGACCCTCGAGGCCACACTCACAAAGCTCATGTGGCTTCGTGGCATGAACTACACAAATGAGAGATTAAGAGACGCCTTCTACACAGAAATCAATCGAGATATGCTCTACAAGAGCCATCGTGGAAATAAGAAGAAAATTTATTAAATGTAAATATTTGTCAGTAGGTTTATTTATTTTCATGCCATGAGATAAATATTTTAATAAAAATTTTAAGGGAGGATACATGCAGACAGTAGCACTATATGATAATGATGCATTTTTAAAGGAGTTTTCGTCCAGAGTAATTTCCTGCCAGGAGGTTATGGTGGAGGAGAGAAAGCTGTACAAGGTGGTCTTGGAGCAGACAGCTTTTTTCCCAGAGCAGGGCGGTCAAACCAGCGATATTGGATACCTTGATAACACCGCGGTGGTGGACGTGCAGATTGAAAACGGCATAATTTATCATTATTGCGTGTCTGGATTCCTCAGCGGAGAAATTGTTCACGGCGAAATCGATTGGAATCATCGATTTGGAAACATGCAGCAGCACACCGGAGAGCATATTTTCACCGGCATCGCCCACAATTTATACGGGGCAGAAAATGTTGGCTTCCACCTCAGCGACAATACTGTCACACTTGATTTAAATATTGAGCTGAGCCCAGAGCAGGTTAGAGAAATCGAGCTGTTGGCCAACAAAACAATCGCCAGAGACGTGGTGGTAAAGGCATACTATCCGGATCCAGTTCTTTTGCCAGCCATCGAGTATCGCAGCAAAAAAGAAATCGAGGGTGCTGTTAGATTGGTAGAAATCGAAGGCACAGACATTTGCGCATGCTGCGCCCCACACGTAAAGACCACAGGTCAGGTGGGCATGCTAAAGGTTGTTTCCTTCAACAAATACAAGGGCGGCACACGAGTTTACATCATGTGCGGCCTCAGAGCACTGGACGATTACAATAGACGAATGGATATTTTGGCTGCCTCATACCAGCTGTTAAATTGCCAGGAGGATCAGCTTCCTTCAAAGATTTCCAAGCTAATGGATGACAATAAACAGCTAAAATACGAGATTAGTTCCATCAAGTCAGATATGTTAATGAATCGTATTTACGGATTCCCATCTGACTTAGTAGATGTGACAATTTTCTCAGAGGATTTGGATGCCAAAACCATGCGCGACGGAGTAAATGCATTGGTAGAGCGCCACACAGGACTTTGTGCTATTTTCTCTGGAGATGATGAAAATGGATACAATTTTGTAATCGGAAGCCAGTCTAGAGATTGCGCAGCAATAGCTGCTGGCATGAGAGAATTGCTTGGCGCCAAAGGGGGCGGTAGCCCACAAATGGCCCAGGGCAGCGTCCAGGCTACACGTGCTCAGATTGAAGGGACATTGTAGATTTGAGAAATACTACTCATATATGTTACGATGTATATAGAGCTTCTTGTTGGCTACTTAAGGAAAAAGCCCACAAGAACTTGGCTTTGCCAAGCAACATTTTCTTTCAGAAAATATTGGTCTGTGTCCGGTTCTTGATTTTCTGAGGAAAATCAAAAACTATGACTTATTGCTGACCAAACAATGAAATTGTCAGCAATAATCCTGCTTTGCAGGACATGAAAATAGATAAACCTATTTTCATGGTATTTACGATTTCTGTTTTTCTGATGAAAAACAAAAATCTAAACAAAATTGAGGAGATATGTTATGACAGAACGTGAAAGAGAATTACGCGAAGAAAGACGTCGCCGCAGAATTAGACAACGTATATGCGAATTAATGATTGCAGTTGCCGTTGGTATTTTTGCAGGATGTATCGCGTTTGGACTATTATTTGCAGAAAAGAAACACAAGGATGGTCTAAAAATCAGCAACGAAACAGAGGTAGTAGCTGAGGAGACCACCGAAGAGCCTGCAGAAGAAGTCACAGAAGAACCAGTCGAGGAAGAGGAAACAGAAGAAGAGGAAACTACAGAGTTTGATACCTCAGCATTTGCAGCACCAGTCCAAGACTGGAGCCAAGAGGAAATCGAGGCTGCAATTTCAGAGCGTAGCGGCTATGTAGAAAAAAGTAAATACTGGCCAGCAGTAAGTGCGTACTGGGAGGGAGACCGCAGTGTCACAGACACAGCCTGCTATGCAATGTACTTGTTTGATACTGACACAAAAGTCTACACAGCAGAAGATTTTGAAGGCGTTCCAAAGCAGGTATTATATGTAGCAAAAAATGAAATCTACGCCCGCCATGGCTATTCATTCAAAAACCAGGACCTTTATAATTACTTCATGGGGCAGATTTGGTACAACCCATCCATCATGCCCGCAGACTTCACTGAGGACATGTTCAGCGAAACAGAAGTAAAGAACCTCGATTTGTTGAATACATTGGATAAGTAAATATGTTAATTAGAAAGTTCCTACAGAAACTAGACGTTTCTGTAGGAATTTTTTTTGTAAATATATTTGAGCTGGAGAGCACTGGAGAATTTTAGGCGAGGGCATCGGAAAACAGCGCACCCCCGAAATCCCGATGCCCCCAAAGCTAAAAAGGGCATCGGAAAACAGCGTAACCCCAAAAACCCGATGCCCCGAAAGCCAAAAAGGGCATCGGGAATCAGCAAACCACCAAAATCCCGATGCCCCGAAAGCCAAAAAGGGCATCGAGTAACAGCCAAACCCCGAAATCCCGATGCCCCCAAAGTTCAAAAGGGCATCGGAAAACAGCCAAATCCCAGAATCCCGATGCCCCAGCAACAATTTCTCATATCCAAGATAGGAAAATAGGCATATTCCCGTGCATCCGATTCCTCTATCTCGCTTTTATTGTAAAATTTAGTGCTTAACCACAGCAACTCCATATCTGCCCAGACGCAATTGCCCAGCAACCCCAACGTCACCAGAAACCCGGGCATCACTCATCGCGTTAGCATCAGAATCTCCACCTAGCAAATCCACACCATAAACTCCATCCAAGCAAACATCCTCCTCAGTACAATTCATATAAAAATCATACTGCACGCCATCGCCAAATCTGGTGTGCTTTTCCACGCCAACAGGCAATTTTTCATAGTCGATTCCGGCGGCATCCAGCATAGCTCTATAAATAAACTCAATATCCGCCTGGTCTGTGCGACAGCCCACATAGTAGGCCATGCCGGCGCCGTATTTATTGCGGGTGATGGCTGCTTTTCCAGCCATGTAGTCATTATCGTAAACAGCCAGCACATCAGCGCTCACATCACGCAGCATTTCCTGATAATCGTGAACAGCAACGTGTCCAATTCCAAGACTATTTTGGCTAGCCTTTCCAGTAGAAACAAGCTCTCCAGCCTTAGAAACACTGCAAAAATTACTAGCATCCTTCTTCACTGAAATACTAACCTCATCCTCAGGATACAGAGTATCAATCTCCTCGCTGCGAAGCCCAAACACCTCAGATAATCCATCACCAGGGAATCCACCTAGCCAGGTCAATGTAGATTCATTAACATAGCCAGTGAAATAGGTTGCCATAAATTGTCCACCAGCCCTGACAAATTCGCTAATCTTTTCCCCAATTCCATCGTGGAGAAGATAGAGCATAGGTGCACAAATAACTTTATATCCACTCCAATCACTGTCAGAAGAAATAATATTTGGCTCCACGCCAAGACTCATAAATTCGTTGTAAATGCTCATGCAGGTTTTATCGTAATTCTTGGTTTCATTAGATAGGCACCATGCGTCGTCCACAGCCCATCTGTTGTCCCAATCAAATAAAATTCCCACTTCATTTTTAGCAATAGTTCCAGCCACATCGGATATTGCAGCCAAATCTCGTCCGACCCCAGCCACTTCCTTAAACACGCGGGTGTCGTTGGTGCCAATGTGGTCAATCACCGCGCCGTGATATTGCTCAGAGCAACCGCGGCTCTTTCGAATCTGGAAATATTGCACTGTATCAGAACCAGTAGCAATCGCCTGCAAAGAAATCAGTCGATGCATACCAGGGCGGCGATATTTGTTGTAAGGACGCCAATTCACAAGCCCTGGAGCGGATTCCATCATCATAAATGGCTGCTCAGGCTTGAGACTTCTAAAAAGTGCATGGTTAAAGCTACGCTCTAACAAATGCTCAGCGTCAGATTGCCAATTGTTGTGCATCTCAGGATAATTGTCCCAGCTAATTACGTCGATGAATTTGCTCATGTACGCATAGTCGTAGTCATAAAACATCTCCATGTAATTAGTAGTTGTAGGCTGCGCAGCCCCTGCCTGGCGCAAAGTATCAATCTCAAATTTCATGAAATCAGTAGCAGACCAGGTATTATATCTCTTCCAATCAAGATTCAAGCCCATCACACAGTTTTCCCCATTTTTATATGGAGGATCAATCTGGTCAAAGCTGTTAAATTTGTGAGACCAAAAGGTAGTCCACCAAGCCTTATTTAGCTTTTCAATATCGTGATCATAGCGGTCAGCCAGCCATTCCTGAAACTTTTTGCGGCAGGTATCGCAGTAGCAGTAGCCGCCCAGCTCATTTGAAATATGCCACATCAAAACAGCGGGATGATTAGCAAAACGTTTGCCCAAGGCGCTGTCCATTATGCGCACCTTTTCGCGGAATTCTGGGGATTGCATGCAATGGTTGTGGCGCAATCCATGATGAGCGCGAACTCCCATCTCATCGCAGCGCATAGCTGATGGATATTTTTCATCAAGCCAGGCAGGACGGGCCCCAGTAGGAGTAGCCAAAACCGTATAAATCCCGTTTTCGTAGAGGCGGTCCATGATTGATTCCAGCCAATCAAAATTTATATTGCCCTCAGTTGGCTCATGGACGGCCCAGGAGAAAATTCCCAGGGAAACCACATTGATGCCAGCCTCCTTCATGTATTCGATATCTTTTTCTAAAATGTCAGGCCGATCAAGCCATTGTTCAGGATTGTAATCACCGCCGTGCAACAATCCCCCCACTTGTGGAAATAATATTTTTTTATCCATAATCATTTTCGTTCAAATTGATTGAACAAATCCCCCTTAATAATAAAAACAAATGCTAAACTCTAAACTAAGATACTCAGTAATTAGTTACAAAATAACTAATTTATACTAAGAAAATCCTATCACATAAATAGTGCGAAAACGACTAAAAAAAGTAGAAATAATTTATATTTTCGACTATTCTATCGCATTGATTATATGAATATTATCACTTATAATTTAATAAGGTTTTCAGCTCATTAAATTGAGCTTAGATTGGAGTTTTAAATGAAATATATTAACACCCTCAAAGAGGGAGACAGAGGTACAGAGACATACCTATGCAAGAAAAAGTCACAGGGTATATCAAAGAATGGAAAGGCATTCGAGTCACTTACTCTTTGTGATAAATCAGGCACTATTGACGCAAAAATTTGGGACGTAGATTCCGAGGGTATCAGCGATTATGATGAGTTAGATTTCATCACAGTTACTGGTGATATCACTAGCTGGAATGGTGCACTTCAGTTCAATATAAAGCGCCTCAGAAAGGCAAACGCTGGCGAGTTTGACATCGCAGATTACATTCCATCCAGCAAAAAGGACATTAATGTTATGTGGAGCGATTTGACTTCACTCATTAATTCCATCCAGGCACCATACATGAAGACATTGCTTCGCAAATATTTTGTGGAGGATGCAGATTTTATCGAGGCTTTCAAGGCTCACTCAGCTGCAAAGTCAGTTCACCACGGTTTTACAGGCGGACTTTTAGAGCACACTCTTTCAGTTGCTACAAACTGCGATTATTTCAGCAGACAGTATCCATTCCTTGATAGAGATTTACTTATCACAGCAGCTATTTTCCACGACATCGGAAAGGTTAGAGAGCTTTCTGATTTTCCACGAAATGATTACACAGACGAGGGACAGCTCCTGGGCCACATTTTCGTTGGAGCAAATATGGTGGACAGAGCCATCGACGAGATCCCTGGTTTCCCAGAGGTAAAGAGAAAAGAGCTCATTCACTGTATTCTTTCTCACCATGGCGAGCTCGAGTATGGCTCACCTAAGAAGCCAGCCATCGCAGAGGCTATCGCACTTTCATTTGCAGATAATATCGATGCAAAGCTCGAGACTATCTACGAGGCACTTGAAAATGTTGAGGAAAACAATCTTACATGGCAGGGATTCAACCGCCTACTAGATTCAAACATCCGTAGAACAGGAAAGAATTAATGAATAAAAACGATATTGTAAGACTTACAATTGAAGATATGTCCCTAGAGGGCGCAGGAATTGGTCACACTGACGGTGTGACCATTTTTGTCAAAGACGCAGTTGTTGGCGATGTTTGTGACGTCATCATCACAAAGGTAAAAAAGACCTACTGCTTCGCAGCTCTAAAAGAAGTCATCGAGCCATCGGCACATCGTGTGGAGCCAGCCTGTGACATCGCTAGAGTTTGCGGAGGCTGCCAGATTATGCAGATTGACTACGCAAAGCAGCTGGAGATAAAGGAAAACATCGTCGCCAACAATCTTGTGAAAATCGGCGGTTACGACAGAGACTTTGTAAATGAAATTCACGAGCCAATCATTGGCATGACAGATCCATTCCGCTATCGCAACAAGGCACAGGTGCCAGTGGGCACAGATAAAGATGGTAATATTATCGCCGGATTTTACGGCGCACGCAGCCACAGAATTGTGCCATCAACAGATTGCAAAATTTGCTCCAACAAGAGCATGG
Source organism: Pseudobutyrivibrio sp. (assembly GCA_024693775.1). GTDB lineage: Bacteria > Bacillota > Clostridia > Lachnospirales > Lachnospiraceae > Pseudobutyrivibrio. The sequence continues at coordinate 58,498 of JAILKL010000076.1, read as the reverse complement.
ATATCGTATATGCGGTAATAGATTATATGAAGGAAAATGGCATAAAGCCTTATGACGAGTCCACAGGAAAGGGCCTCATCCGTCACGTTCTGATTCGTGAGGGCATGGCCACAGGAGAGACCATGGTGTGCGTCGTGGTAAATGGCAACAAGCTTCCACAGGTAGATTCGCTGATTTCCCATGTAAAGGAAGTGGAGCCAGAGCTTGCTTCCTTAGTTTTAAATATAAACACTCGCCGCGACAATGTTATCATGGGCTTTGAGACTCATACATTATATGGAAAAGACGCTATCCGCGACACAATCACTCTAACAAATGGCGACACTATCGCATTTGACATCAGTGCCAATTCCTTCTATCAGGTCAATCACGATCAGATGGAGCGACTATACAGCAGGGCCCTTGAGTATGCTGATTTACACGGCACAGAAAATGTATGGGACCTTTACTGTGGCATCGGCACCATTTCACTTTCTATGGCAAAGCGCGCCGGCATGGTATTTGGCGTGGAGGTAGTGCCTCAGGCCATCGTAAATGCCAAGGCAAACGCTAAAATCAATAGCCTTGAAAATACAAGATTTTTCTGCGGAGAGGCCGAGGCTATTCTTCCAGAATTTTATAGTGGCAAGGCTGCAGCATCCAAGCTTATCAATGCAGAGGGCTATGATGCAGCTGCAGATTCACAGCTTCTAGATCAGATGACCAGCCCAGATGTTATCATGGTAGACCCACCTAGAAAGGGCTGCGACACAGCCTGCCTAGATACAATGGCAGCCATGGCACCACAGCGCATAGTCTATGTCAGCTGCGACAGCGCCACACTAGCCCGTGACCTAAAATACCTAGAAACCAAGGGCTATCACCTACAGAAGTACACTGTTGTGGACCAGTTCGGTCACACAATGCATACAGAGACGGTTGCTTTATTAACAAAATAAATCAAACTTAAAGACTTTCTAGTTCACATTATTTTCACCTAGATTCAATTATTTAGATATATTTGTTTGCTATATTAAAAACGACGACTTATGGCAAAGGGAATATAGTTAAAGAGTTGAAATCGAGGTTTATATGCGTGACGAGGCAATAAAATCCATTAAAACTCATAGAGAAAATAATGATCTGATTAGAGCATATTTCAAGCAGTGTTCGGAGGATATAAAGATTAAAAATCTTTATATGCTTCGTCGCGCTTGTATGTATCTTTCTATATTCTACATAGTCGTACTTGTTCTTACGGCAAAGCTGATTCCCAATTACCAAATTAAAATATTTGATTTTTTAATTATTCCACTAGTTCTTGTTTATTACTTTATAAACTCTTATACCATGAAGCATGAAAAGGAAATGAGTTATATGCAAACCCGTGTGGTTTGTGGAATCTTCTATGCATTTCTAACTGGTATATTTATACTTTTGGATACATTTATTCTGCCGGAAAATGATGCTTTTTGGATTCCTATGTACATGCTTATTTTCCCATTTGTATACATAGATAGAGTTTATAAATATGGTATATACGGAATGGGCGCCACTATAACGACGCTGGTTATTTCATATCATTTTAAACCTGTACATGTATTTGCACAGGATTGTCATGCAGTAATTGTTACATATATTGTGGCAATGCTGGTGGCACACATAATGCTGGAGATTCGTTCAAGTGAAGGCCTGGCCATGATAGAAATTCGCAAGGTTAGCGCGTTGGATAAATTGACTCATGTGCTCAATAAGGATGCTCTCATGGAGAGAGTTGAGAATTATTTTAGGCAGAGTAGCGATCCAACATGTGCAGTATGTTTCTTTGATTTGGATAATTTTAAAGAGGTAAATGATAATCTGGGACATGAAGCAGGGGATTTACTTTTAGAGCGAGTTGGTAGACTCTTAAAGGATAATTTTAGATCCTACGATATCATTGGTAGATATGGCGGAGATGAGTTTGTTATTCTCATGCCAAATATGAAGGATGAAATTATTTTAAAAATGCGTTGTCGTACTATGCAAATGTTTTTGGCAGATTATAGTATGGGAAATTGCACTCCATTTTCAGTAAGTATTGGTGCGGTTATAAATACGGGAATGACAACTAGTGCAAGCCTGTTCCAGATGGCTGATGACGCTTTGTACGAGTCAAAGATTTCTGGAAAAAATGCATGCACAATTTGGAAAATGGAAAGTAGGATATGCACTACCAGACCAGTTTTAATAATTGTAACCACAGGAAATCAGGATAAAATACAGGATTGCTTCCTTAACGAAGCAGCGCATTTTGATATTTTGACGGCTACGTCATCTGATGAGGCCTTGCGTATTGCCAGTCAGTACAATAAAAAAGTTGCACTAATGATTGTCGAAATGGATGTTGATGAACAGACTGAATACATGACATTGAGATATATGAAAACAAGAGAAAGATTTGCCAATATTCCTATTTTGGCTGTGGCCAGCACCATGGAGCAAAGCGTTCATGCTAGGGATTATGGGGCTGACGAGGTGCTGATGGTTGATTCTCTTGATGATTTGTATAAAGAAACAATTACATTTATGCTGAATAAATAAAATTTATAATTAGAGGTACTCCTTTCTGTAATTGCAGAAGGGAGTGCTTTTTTTACTTTATAGGAAATAGCTCTGCAATTGCCGCCTCGCACTGCTGGAGTTTTGCAAAGAAAAACTCTTTCTTGTGGAGATTTTGTAAGTTTATAGATTCCAATTAATTAAAAATCTGTGAATACGAAGAATTTTCAGACAAAAAGCGCTAGAATATTATTAGTTAAATTGGGAGTTATTACATACATGGGAAAAATGGAGAGGGACTTGTATGAGAAAATATAAGGTAAAGCAGGTAGAAAACTATATTGCTTTATTTAGAAAAATCGCAGAGGGGGTCTGTGAGGCTTTAAATCCTAAGAATGAAGATATTCCAGGAGCTTGTCAATATCTAGAGCTATGCCAACAAAAGGCCATAGATTTCGGAACTTTCATAGAAAATGAGGAGGGCGAGGGCCATCCTACGGTAAAGAAACTCGAGGAGTTTTGCGAGGTGCTCTATGAAATTCATGAAGAGATTCAAACAGACCGAGGACTGTCTAGTACCTCGGCTAAAACACGTCTAGACCACGCCATTAATATCGTGGAAAAAAGTACCAAAGAAGATATAAAAGTAAAGAAGCTGGTAGTTTTTCTGCCCTACAAGGCATCCATGTGGGATTCTCTTGAAAGTGTGTGGATGACTGCCGAGGCTGATGAAAATACAGAGGCCTACGTAATTCCGATACCATATTTTGATAGAAATCCGGATGGTAGCCCAAAGATGTGGCATTATGAGGCGGACCAATTTCCTGAAAACGTGCCTATTACTAAGTTTGAGGAATTCAAATTTGACATCGCCCATCCGGATGAGATTTACATTCACAATCCTTATGATGATTTGAATTATGTGACCAGTGTTCATAGCTTCTTTTATTCAGAACATCTAAAAACATTTACGGAAAAATTAATCTACATTCCTTACTTCGTATTGGCGGAGCCAGATCTTGATAACGAGGATGCCATGAAGCATTTGGAAGGCTTTGTTCTAAGTAGGGGCGTTATAAATGCAGATGAGGTAATCGTCCAGTCTGAAAACATGAAAAAGGCATATATGAAAATATTGCTGGCCAGATTTGGTGATGACATGGAGGAGTACTGGGATAAGAAGATAAAGGGTACCGGCTCTCCAAAAATAGAGAGGATCAAGAGACTAAAAAATCAGGAGCAGCAAATTCCTGAAGAATGGAAGAAAATAATTTACCGCCCAAACGGCACAAAGAAAAAGATTGTTTTCTACAACACAGGAGTAGTTGCAATCCTCAATCAGGAGGACAAAATGATTGCAAAAATCAAGGATGTGCTGCAGGTATTCAAGGAATGCCAAGAAGATGTGGCATTGCTTTGGCGCCCACATCCATTGATTCAATCCACACTGGATAGCATGGTGCCAGAAATCAGTGAGGAATATAAAAATATCGTAAAGACGTATCGAGAAGAGGCTTGGGGAATCTATGATGATACAGCAGATATGGATAGAGCCATCATCATAAGCGACGCCTATTACGGCGACCCAAGTAGCATTGTGCAATTATATGAAACCTTAGAAAGACCGATAATGCTTCAAAACACAGAGGTGTTGTGTGCTGAGTAGGAGGACCTATGGAGTTTGAATTAACAGCGTCAATGATGTGCGCAAACTACGGCCATTTGGCTAGGGAAGTTAATGACTTGGAAAATGCAGGAATCGATGGATTTCACATTGATATTATGGATGGTCGATTCGTGCCAAACTTTGCCATGTCACTAAATGATTTAAGCTATATTTCAAAGGTGACCTATAAGCCGATGGATGTGCACCTCATGGTAGAGCATCCCAACAATACCATCGAGATTTTCATAAATAATCTACGTAAAGGCGATACCATCTACATCCACCCTGAGGCAGAGTATCATCCTTCTACGACCCTGCAAAAGATCATAAATGCAGGCATGACTCCAGGCATTGCCATAAACCCGGGCACCAGTATTGAGACCATTATGGAAATGCTGCAAATAGTGGATAAGGTGCTGGTAATGTCGGTAAATCCAGGAAATGCGGGACAAATGTATTTGCCATACGTTGGTCAAAAAATCGACAGACTCCTGGAGTTAAAGGAAAAAATGAATTTCAAGCTGTACTGGGACGGTGCATGCTCAGCAGATAAAATATGCACCTACGCGCCAAAGGGCGTAGATGGATTTGTACTAGGAACAACGCTTCTTTTCGGAAGAGGCAGAAGATATGAGGACATTATTAGAGATATCAGATTGCTAAACATATAGGTGAAGCTATGAATATTGCCATTGTATTGTCCGGCGGGACAGGCTCCAGAATGGGGCTGGATGTGCCAAAACAGTATATCGAGGTGGGCGGAAAGCCAATCATTATCTATTCCATGAGCGTGCTGGAGCTAAATAGCAACATTGACGCTATTCAGATTGTGGCGGATGAGGAATGGACCAGTGAGATTAAAAGCTGGTGCGACAAATATGAGGTTGCAAGCAAAATCCGTGGCTATTCCAACCCAGGGGCCAATAGACAGCTTTCTATTTATAATGCCCTAAGGGATATAAAAAAATATGCAAAGGATAATGATGTGGTAATCGTTCACGATGCCGCCAGACCCCTGGTGACCATGGGACTCATAGATAGAAGCCTAGATGAGCTACCAGGATACGACGGAGTAATTCCGGTGATTCCAATGAAGGACACAGTGTATCTCAGCCACACAGGAGATACAATTGATTCTCTTTTGAACCGCCAGGAAATTTTCGCAGGCCAGGCCCCAGAGACCTTTGTCTTTGGAAAATACCTAGCCGCCAACCAGGCACTGGTGGATTCAGGAGAAATAGAAAAAATAAACGGCTCTACAGAGCCTGCAATAAAAGCTGGCATGAAAATGCACATGATTGATGGGGATGAAAGAAATTTCAAGATCACTACAAAAAGTGACTTGGCACGGTTTATGGAAATGGTGAAGAGGTAGGATGAAGGCGCTTGTACTTAACGATGTAGGGAAACTGAAAATTGAGAATGTGAGCACGCCAGAGGTAGCGGAAAAGCAGGTATTGATAAAGGTAGGAGCCTGTGGAATCTGTGGCTCTGATATTCCGCGCGCTTACAAGGATGGCGCACATGACATGCCACTGATTATAGGCCATGAATTTGCGGGAACAGTTGTGGATCTGTGGGAGGATGTGTCCTCCACATGGAAGGACAAAAGAGTGGGAGTTTTTCCACTTATCCCTTGCATGGAATGTGATTGCTGTGCACAAAAGAAATATGAGATGTGCAAAAACTATTCGTATTTGGGGTCACGTGTGGACGGTGGATTTGCAGAGTATGTGCTGGTGCCAGAATGGAATCTTATAGAGCTTCCGGAAAATGTCACCATGCAGCAGGCCGCTATGTTGGAGCCAATGGCTGTAGCGGTCCACGCAATCCGACAGGCTATGCCACAGCTAAAGGGCCTGTTTTGTAAATGTATCGATACCTTGCCACATGAGCTAATGGAGAAAAACATTGTGGTTATGGGACTTGGCACCATTGGTTTGTTGATAACAATGTTTTTAAAGGACGTGGGCTTTAAAAATGTATTTGTAGTTGGAAATAAAGATTTGCAGAAAAAGATGTCTGCAGAACTAGATATAGAAGAATCTAGATTTTGTGATGCCAGAGAAAAGACACCAGAAGAGTGGATAATGAAAAAAACGGAAAACCGCGGTACGGACGTATTCTTTGAATGCATCGGCAGTCAGGAGAGCCTGCTAACAGGAATTAATGCAGCAGCCCCTGCAGGAACAGTTTGTACAGTTGGTAACCCACACACAGATATGGATCTTCCTAGAAATACCTATTGGAAAATCCTGAGAAATCAACTAACCCTGACAGGAACCTGGAATTCCTCATTTACTCACGATAAATTTGACGACTGGCATTATGTAATTAGCAGATTAAAACAGGAAAAGATTCACCCTGAAAAACTCATAACCCATAGCTTTGACATGGATAATATAATCGAGGGCTTTGAAATCATGAGAGATAAGAAGGAAGAGTATGTGAAAGTTATGTGGAACGCTACCAGATGATTCTGGTGGCGTTTTTTAATGGAGAAAGTTGGAAAAGTTACAAAAATACCATTGCTGCTAAGTGAAAAAAGAAACCTATTTAAGTTATTTTTATCGGATGTTGGATTACTTACAAATATGTTCCCAGATGAGACAAAAATAAAGATCATAAAAAACATAGCGCATTAAATAATTTGCTAGCAACAGATGAGTTTGGCATTAATGAAATTCGAAATTTTCAGAAGGATTCATTTTAGGATTTTTTTAATTTCAAAAACGTTTATATTATACTTAAGTTGATAAAATTTGACAAAACTGCATAGATTTGTTTAATATTATTGATGTAAGGAGATGATAATATGGCAAAGAAGTCAATAGTATTATTACCAGAAACAGAAGAAATATTACAAGAAATGGGATTACAAATAAAATATGCGAGATTGCGTAGAAAGCTATCTGCAGAATTGGTGGCAGAGAGAGCGGGGATTAGTAGAGCTACGCTTGTATCTATTGAGAAGGGGGCATCATCTGTTGCCATTGGTTGTTATGCAGCTGTTCTGCATGCACTTAACTACATGGATAAAGATTTATTGCTAGTGGCGAAAGATGATGAATTAGGCAGAAAGTTACAAGACTTAGAATTGCCTATAAAAAAAAGAGTTAGAAAATGAGGTAAATAATGGAATCAGGAAAAGAAATATTTGTATATGCTGATTTTGAACAATTCGATAACGAATTGGTTGGTAAGATAAACGTATCTAATGTGCGTGGTAGAGAATTTTACAGCTTCGAATATTCTGAAGAATGGTTGAAACAACAAAATTTTGTTATTGATCCAGACTTGCAATTATATAAAGGCAGGCAGTATATCAATGATGATAAAAAAATATTTGGAGCGTTCGCAGATTCGTGTCCAGATAGATGGGGCCGAAAGCTTATGGATCGTAGAGAGGAATTGCGAGCTAGGGAAAATAATGAGCGCCCAAGGAAGCTTTTAGAAAGTGATTATTTGTTAGGTGTTTACGACGAATCTAGAATGGGAGGCTTAAGATTTAAAACAAATGAAGATGGACCATTCCTTTCGGATGATGTTGAATTCTCAACTCCACCATGGACTTCTCTTAGAGAATTGGAGCAAGCATCAATTGCATTTGAAAATGAAGATAATGGACTAGATGATAAGTGGTTAAAGCAATTGTTGGCACCAGGTTCTTCATTGGGTGGAGCTCGTCCAAAGGCATCGGTAAAAGCTCCAGATGAGACACTTTGGATTGCAAAATTCCCATCGAAACATGATGACATAGATTCGGGAGCATGGGAAATGGTAGTGCATGATTTGGCGATAATGTGTGGCCTAAATGTGCCTGAAGCTAAAGCGGAGAAATTTTCAAAGCTTGGAACAACATTTCTTGTAAAAAGATTCGATAGGGATGGCGAAAAAAGAATACACTTTTCATCTGCAATGACAATGCTTGGAAAGAGTGATGGAGCAAATGCAGCAGATGGAAGTAGTTATTTAGAAATTGTTTCCTTCCTTAAGGCAAATGGGGCGCATCCGAAGGATGACATTAAGGAATTATGGAAACGAATTGTATTTAGTATTGCCGTGTCTAATACAGACGACCATTTCAGAAATCACGGATTTATATTAGAAAATGATGGTTGGAGCTTATCTCCAATGTATGATGTGAATCCAGATTTATATGGACGATACTTATCTCTAAATATAAATGATACTGAGTCTATGTTAGATTTTGATGTTGCCATTGATGCGGCACCATATTATGGAATAGAGAAAAAAGATGCGGAAAAAATGGTAGATGAAATAAAAGATATTGTTACCAATAACTGGAAAAATCTAGCTTCTAAATATGGTGTTGGAAGAGGAGAAATTGAACGAATGAAAGTGGCATTTGTTTAGTTAGGGACCATTTAAGGATGTAATAATATTGTAACGGGGCCAGGCACGAAAGTTATTAGACCAATGGATTATGGAGAATACGGATGGAATAGGGATAGATGTATTCTTTGAGTGTATTGGAAAGCCGGAAAGCCTGGTAACAGGAATTGATGCAGCAGCACCAAGTGGCAGTGTATGTACTGTAGGCAATTCTCATAGCGACATGAATCTGCCTAGGGGAACTTATTGGAAGATTCTCAGAAATCAACTTACATTAGTTGGCACCTGGAATTCCACCTTTACCCATGCGGATAATGACGATTGGCATTATGTAATCGAGCGATTGCAGCAGGGCAAGATTGAGCCTGAGAAGCTTATCACACATGAATTTGCTGTGGATGATATTATCACTGGATTTGAGATTATGCGGGATAAGAAAGAAGAGTATGTGAAGGTGATGTGGCGAATCTAGCAGATTTGGAACATTATCTTAAAGTGAAGGGATTATCAATATGATTCTTGAAGAAGGAGACAAGCTAATGAAAGTTAGCAAATACGAATATACAATGCAACTTTTGGCAGCTATGGCATCAATTAATATAGCTAGGGAGCAAAAAATATCTAGAACAAAAGCTTTTTTTAGGTTCATGAAGTCTCAAACAGCGGCTATGCTATTCGATGAAAGTACAGATATGTGGATGAATGGACCTGATTATATTGCTGATGAATATAGAAGAGAACGTTTGGCAAAAACAGTTGGACAAGAATAGAAAGATGAAAATGGCTTCGCGGCTGATGCTGCGAAGCCATTTGTTTACAAACGGAAAAGTGTGACAATTCCGTGTACAAATGCCAATTGTATTGATAATAAGCGGTCATTTAACTATAATAACCATATACTAATTACTCGTGGAATTATAACCATTCTATGAGCTGGGAGTTATGGGAGATTACTTGAATAAAATGGCCGATGGGGAGTTTTAAGGTAATATTGTAAGCAATGCGCTTCACATCGTGAAAGGTGTGGAGCGTTTTTAATTGAAACGGTTGCATTATGGAGCGTCAAAAAAGTTTTGCAAAGCTATGTAGAGGGGGGAAGATCGAAAATCAGAAAGATTAAAGATCCAAACAAATAGATGCGAATTATGGGAAAGGATTATCAGAACGAACAATTTGAAAAACCTATGACATCTATCATTGTGCCTGTATACAATGTTGAAAAATGGCTGAAAGAGTGTTTAGACAGCATTGTAAGTCAAGATGCAAATGATTATGAAGTCATCTTGGTTGATGATGGTTCTACAGATGGTTCATTAAAGATACTTAGAGAGTATGCGAATGAAAACCCGTTTTTTCATTTATATGAAAAAAAGAACGGTGGTCTTTCTTCTGCAAGAAATTATGGTTTGGATAAAGTCTCGCTTTAATCACAAACAGCACAAATATATCAAGTGGTTGTTTAACCATTTGCGTGAAACACGTTTTTTATGTGATATGTTTTGTAGAGAAATATAGGAGAAAGGGAAGCGATTATCGGATTATTTAATAATCGAAAAATGGCAAAAGTATGATTATTTATGGAGCAGGTAAAATTGCTAAAGAAAATTTTGCATTTATAAGTTATTTAGGATTTGATAGTGAAGTTAATTTATTCTGTGATATAAGAGCAAAAGATTTAAAGAATTTTTTGGGCAAGAGAGTAGTCGATTATAAGGAAGCAAGAAAGCTTAATGATTATTTTGTTATAGGAGTTCAAAAGGGGACACAAAATCATGATGAAATAAGTAATGTGTTAGAAAAAAATAATGAAAAATACTACGATGATATTTTTTCATGGCTTAGTGAAACTAAAGGGATGAACCGAAATGATATCTATAGAGATTATTGTGCATATTATCATGTACATGAAATGGATAGTTATTTTGAAAAATCGGAATATGAAAAGAATCTGAATGTATTTTGGAATTCAAATTCAGTCTTTTATAAACTCTTTTGCAAATTGGATCTTACATCGGTTGTAGAGTTGGCGTGCGGGAGAGGAAGGCATGTACCCTATTATTATGATAAAGCTAAGCAGATAATGTTAGTTGATATCCTTGAGCAAAATTTAAATTTCTGTAAAGAAAGATTTAACGGAAAAGATAATATTTCATATTATTGTAATAATGGGAAGGATTTATCAGATTTAGGTAGCTCTGCGTACACTTCCTTATTTACCTATGACGCAATGGTTCATTTTGAATTAATAGATATTAATTCTTATCTTAGTGAGACTTACAGAATACTAAAAAAAGGGGGGTATGCACTGTTTCACCATTCAAATGATGACTCTGATTACAGAAATTGGTTTGGAGGAACAACTAATCCAGGTGGGAGGAGCTTTATGAGCAAAAAAATATTTGCCCATTTAGCATATCGAAATGGATTTGAAATCGTAGATCAAGTAGTAATAGATTGGAGCGCTTCTAATATGGATTGTATTACTCTTGTGAGAAAACCTTGAGGTTATGTAATTAAGGTATATTATACGAAAAAATGTAAAAAACATAAGTAATTAAAAGGGTAATAGATTAAAACAGTATGATTGCTATACCATCAATGGTTATTTTATTGTTTAAGTGAATTAATGGAATAGAGGGGCAATATGAGTTACATGAATATGAATGAAATTGGGGAAAAAGATTTTGAAAAACTAGATATGCTTTTTGAAGAAGTTATTCCAAATGCGGAAGAAATTTGGCTTTTTGGGAATGGTAAGATTGCAAGAGCTTTTGATAAATATTTGCAGATATGTGATGTTAAAATAAATGGACATGTGGTATCTGATGATATACATCGAAACTCAACTGAGAATAATACTATAACCTTAAAAGAGTTTAAGGAAAGATATAAAAAAGGTAAGACAAAGTTATTTTTAACTATAGATAGTTGTTATTATTCTGAAATTCTACCCAAGTTATTATTTTTAGAGGATGATTTAATATATCTAAATAAAGTATGGAAACAAAATGTTTTAGATAGGTGTGGAGATGTTGAGAATATCACAATAATAGTACCAGTATGTGATTTTTGTGCTGGAATAAAATGTTATGGGTGTACAGTTGCTGCACCTCTTTCAAAAAGTGGAATGTATAATTTTGATGATTACAAAAAAGATTTAATGAAATTGAAAAATCTTTGCGGCGATAACATACAACACATAAATTTTACTGGAGGAGATGTGTTCCTTCATCCCAAATTTGTTGAGTTTGTAGAGTATGCAAGAGATCTTTTTCCAAGAGTATTTTTTAGTTGTTCAACAAATGGAGTACTGTTTAATACACAACAGGATGATGTTTGGAGAAGACTAGGCAAGTGTAACATTACGCTTAATTGGACTCTTTATCCAGTAAAATACAAGGATATTGAAGCAACTGTTGAAAAGATAGATAAATTGTCTGAGTCACAGATAAACTTACAGATAATTGGCGATGCTTTAGATGAAGATAAAAATTCATGGAAGATTCCATATACATTTAAAAAACAAAAAAAATATGATTGGTTGTTTTGCCGATTTCATAAAGATGGCCATCAATGTTTAACAATGAGAGATGGAAAGCTCGCATGTTGTTTTTCTATGAGAAGAGTAAAACTTCTTGAAGATAATTTCAAAGGCTATTTTACAGAGGAGTTTGAACAATCTACTAAAAATATATCGCTAGATTTATATGAAATAAATGATCCTGAATTCTTGTATGAATGGATGCAACAGAGATTAGATATATGTGACTATTGTTCTATAAGGGAAAGGAAAAGTTTGGGGAAGTGGGTTCCATCAAATTGTGATGTAACAGAATGGTTTGTAGAATGACGACAGATAATTTTATACATTTTTCTATTGATGATGTTTGGCGTTCTTTTAGATATATTTCTAATAATAAGCCGAATTCTATTTTTGATTTAAATTTATATGGACAGCTATTGCAATGGCATAAAAAATATGGGCTAAAAGTTACTTTGTATTTAATAGCTTGTTCGGAAGATTATTTGATATCTGAGATTCCTGAAAAATATAAGAGTGACTTTGCAGATAATAAAGATTGGCTTAGGTTTGGATTTCATTCAAAAAGCAAACTATCTTTCAGAGAAGATAGTGGATACAAAGCTGGGTACGAACTAGTTCAATCGACCATAAAAAAGATGAATATGGGCGAAACGGATACATTAAGATTACATTCATGGTTTTGTAGTGCTGAACAAAAAGCATTTCTTTATGACGAAGGTATAAAAACTATATTTTATCCGGATGACGATTGCTTGAAATATGACAAAAATGATTTGTTTTTAGATTGTGGACTTATACATAGAAGAACTAGATGTTGGGTGGAAAAAATGGACCATATAGATGAAGAACATTGTTTTGTAGATAAAGAATATGTGTCAGTTTTCACGCATGAATGGTGTTTTGATGAGCAGAAAGATAAGATTGAATGTTTGCTAGAAATCTATAAAAAGGCGGGTTTTTCTTTCTTATAAAAATAGACTACGTGGAGGAAAAGATATATGTCACAATCTCTTGATATGAACTTACAAGATCCATGGGTAATTGAAAATATAGTTAATGTTAATAATAGAGCATTATGCTTTAGTAGAAAGATTGATTTATCAGGTATGTTTTGGCTTGATGAGGAAAACTTGGCGTTGGATTTTGACAGTTATTATCCAAGAAAAGATACGAGTTTTATGAGATTTTCTCAACTCATTTATAACGAAGGAAAAGTATATTGCATACCAAGAAAAGGAAATACATTAGATATATACAATATTGAAAATAAAACTTGGGATTCAATTGAAATAAAAGAACCAAGCCAAGATTTGATTAAATATCCTTACAGTGAAGATGCTAAATTTTCATTTTCAGTTATAAAAGACGGAAAATTATTTTTATTTCCTGAAACATATCCTTGTATTGTTTGTGTGAATTTAGAGACCAATACACTGATTTATTTGTATGATAAAATGCCAAATTTAATAAGAATAAAGAGTAATAATCTATTGGCGTTTTCAACAAAAGGTATCATAAAAAAAGATAATGTTATTTTTTATTCTCGTGTTGAAGCGGCATTAATGTCATTTGACACTCGAACACACAACATTAGCGTTGTATATAAATTGAATGACTCTGAAAATCAAAATCGGATCATGGAAAATGATGGCGATAATATTTGGTTATTTCCACAAAATGAAAATGGAAAAATAATCAATTACGATTCAGAGGGCATCATATCCACATATGATTATCATGTGGAGGGATTTAAGTACTGGAGAATATCTTTTTATTTAAGTATTTTAATTGATAATAAAATATGGTTATTACCAGGAATGGCAGATGAATCGTTATGCTTTGATATTGACTCAAAAAAAATGGAGAAGAATAAATTTTTTAAATCATCATTTTTGAGAAAGGAGGAAAAAAAAGAACAGTATAAATATATTCAATTAGAAAGAATAGGCAAAAATATTTTTGCTTTTGATGGAAGCACATGTCAGCTCGAATGTGTAAATTTAGATACTAATTTACTTAGAAGAAAAAAAGTATTAATAACTAATGATAGTTGCACTAGAATGGAAATTAAATATTTAATGGATTCTATAAATGTATATAAGAGAGAAGCATAACTAAGTTAATTTTACAAACAGCGAGAGTATGAATGCCGTTAAAACTTGATTATATAATTGGTAAAAATTAAAAAGGGGGTATTCTCATGAAGTGGTCAGTTTATGGAGCAGGGACATATTGTTCTTGGTTTCTTCCAATCATCAAAGAACAATTTACAGTAGAATATATTTTTGACATGTCAGAAGAAAAGCAAGGATCATATGTTTTTGGCGTACCGGTATGTGCCCCTGAAAAAAAACTAATAAATAAAAATCCAATAATAGTATTATTGAATGATTTGGAAAGCGGATATGATTCGTTGATTAGTCTTGGATGCAAACAGGTAATATATGCATTGGCACAATATCAAGGAGGATATTCTCTTTATGAATATAAAAAACCTCTTCAATTATATTCTTTAGCTAAAAGCGCTATAAGATTAGAGACTAAATGGGATAATACAATTAATCAATTAATAGAAACCACGAGTCAAAAATATAATTCGAATCATATAAGATTCTTCAATTTGGCGGCTCCCGTGGATTTTGATGCAACTGGAGGGCCTTGTGCCTGCTTGAGGAATTTATATTTGGCAAATGAGCAATATGGATTAATAGAAAATTTTTTCACAATTTGCCCTAGCACATTAAAGATACCCTATGATTATAATTTAAAAATAGATAATAAACAAAAGAATAATATATTTAACGGAATGGCTGTAGATGCAATAGTTTGTAACGACGTTATATCTGGAAACGCGATTGCTACATGTTTGTTTATACTTTCAACATGTGATTTTCTAAAAAAAATGGAAGTTCTTTTTGATTTGAATGAGAACGATGTATTTTTGTTGCAAGATCCATATATGATACAAGCATTTATTTATACATTTCCAAATTTTAAAAGAGTAATTGCTGTAAATCACGTACAAGGCGCAATGAGTAGTGAATTGGGAAAACAGAATCCTGAGTTAGTAGATTCCTACAATCAAATGCAGGAAGAGCAACTTAGATGCATTAAAAATTGGATTTTTCCTTCTGTTGGGGCAAAAGAAGGATTCTTAAGAACCGCTAGTGAAGGAATGCTTCTTGCAGCAAAAGATAGGGATTTTCATATTGCTTATAATGGGTACGAGCAGAAGGACACAATACATCCAGATAAAGATTTTGTGATAGAGATGGATAAAATCAATAAAGAAGATGTGCTATTTGTATCAGCGACTTTTTTATACAAAAACAAAGGTGTTGAAAGAATACCGAAAATTTTAAAAGATTTTAAGAATATTACTGGGTGCTCAGTTAAATGGATATTAGTTGGAAATGGAGAAATGCATGATGAAGTAGAAGCTAACATAAATAAATATTTAGTTCCGAGCGATTATGTGTGGTACAAGCAGCGCTTTGACAATCAAGATAATATTTTTGAATTATTTAGAAGAGCTGATTTTTATATAATGATGCATAGAGTAAGCGTATTTGACTTATCAATTTTACAAGCAATGTCTTATGAGTGCGTACCGTTATTAACAAATCTAGGGGGGAACGTTGAACTATGTTCATACAACAATGGAATTTTGGTTAATGAAAATAAAATGACACTTGATTTGGAGTTGCTATTAGAAAACGGTAAGTGGAGCGCCGATAGATTAGAGGTAATGAAAAAACAAAATAAAGAAGTTGTGGAGAAGAAGTTTAATAACAAAGAATTTTTAAAAGGATATAGAGAAGTGCTTTATAACATAGGTGGAGTAGATGGTTAGTATAATTGTACCTGTTTATAATGTAGAGCGATATGTGGGTGATTGTATAGAATCGCTATTAACACAAACATATAACGATATAGAAATTATATTAGTTAATAATAATTCGACAGATAAAAGTAGAGATATTTGTGATTATTATGCCCAAAGTAATAACAATATAATTTTGGTCGATGAATTAAAACAAGGATTAGGATGCGCCAGAGACTGTGGCGTGAAATTTGCAAAAGGAGATTGGATTGTATTTGTAGATGCAGATGATTTGATAACGAATAATTGCATAGAGATATTGGTTGGATGTGCAAAAGAATATGATACAGATATAGTAGTATCTTCGTTTACTTATACGCTAAATAAAGAAAACGATAAAGAAGAGGAAGTGACTGTTAGTTTAAACACGATAAATGATTATTTTTTTAAAGCATTCATTGAAGATGATGAGATAATATCACCATTTAAGTGCACTGGAAATCTGTATGCAAAACACCTTATAGAAAAAACTGAATTTGGTGACATAAAATTTGCAGAAGATTCTTGGTTTACTCCGAGAGTTACTTATGCTGGAAAAGAAAACAAAATATTATGGGTAGAAAAACCCAGACTATATTGTTATAGGCAAAGAGAAGATAGTTTAAGACATAATTCAAAGGGGTGGAAATTATATGATAGAATCCTTGCTAAACAAAAGACTATGGATTATTGGAAAGAAAATGGGGAGATAGACTTATATAATATTTTCTTTAATGATTATTATACATGTTTATTATTAGATTATTTGGATATTGTTTTTTATGATGACCAGGCAGAAAAAAAATTGATTCAACAAAAAATAATAATAGAAAAGCTGCTTCCTGAAGCTAAAAAACATTGTAATGGAGAGATTATCTTACGTCCTGGAGCAGCTGAAATATGGGATTTGTTATGTAATTCATCAAAAATAATTCAATATGGTTTTGGAAATATCGGACAAAATATCAATAAATGGTTGAAACGATTAGAAGTGGATATTTACTCTGTATGGGATATTAATGGCAGAAGCTTAGGGCTTGATATAGTGCAACCCCATAAGTTGCAAGATGAAGATGTCACATTTCTTATTGCAGTTCAAGATAAAAAGGTAGCAAGACAAGTAGAAAAAGATTTAAGAAACTATTGTCCAACCTGTAAAACAGTATCATACATTCAACTTGAAACAGCTCTAAAATACGGAAAATTTGAAAGATTTTTACCATTCATTGTTGAAGATTATTTAAGAGGAATATGATTGTGCCTTTAGTTAGTGTAATAATTCCAGTTTACAAGGTAGAAAAATATTTAGCACGCTGTTTGGAATCAGTGATAAATCAAACGTACAAAGATTTAGAAATATTGCTAATTTATCAAGAATCAGATGATGATTGTCTAAATATATGTAAATTCTATCAAAATAAAGATAGAAGAATAAAAGTATTGTTCTTAGAAGAAAAATGTTTGGGATTAGCAAGGGATAAAGGGATAGACTCTGCCAACGGAGAGTGGATAGTATTTGTAGATAGCGATGATTATGTTCATCCTCAATACGTAGAAATATTGTTAAAAACGGTGGAAAGTACAGGTTGTTTAACTGCGCAGTGTCGATATAAAAAAGTATTCAATACAGAGGAAATCACGAAGAGATTATCCTTTGAAAAAGAAAAAGTGCGATTATACAGTTGGAAAGAATATTTTTTTGAGGTCTTTAGTAAATCAGATAATGGCCATACTCCGTTTGGAGTATGGTGTAATATTTATCATAAATCTTTGTTTAAAGAAATACGTTTTGGAAATATAAGATTTGCTGAGGACTCTTGGTTTACTCCAAGAATAATATATGCTGCAAAAGAAAAAAATATAGCAATTATCGATGATACGTTATATTTCTATTATCAAAGAGAGGATAGTCTTCTTCATCAAAAACCGAAAATGATGCGTGTAGATAGATTTTTTGCAAAAAATAATGCGATGAATTTTTGGTTAAAAAACAATGATACAGAAATGTATACTTTGTTTTTCTCGGATTATTTAAATTGTTTAATACTTGATTATACAGATTTAATGGCAGCATATCCAACTCAGAAAGATGAGTTAGATATGATTCGACAAGAGATATACAAAGTAATAAATAATGAAGATGTATATTATAGTGAATATACGACTCTTCATCCACGTGCAAAAAACTATTGGGAAATGATAGCTGAGCAAAAAAGAATAATATTATATGGATATGGAGAAAGAGGGAAAGAATATAAAGAATGGTTAATGAAGTTTGGCATTCGTATAGAAGAAATATGGGATTTAAAATTTGAATCGCAAGAGATTGTTGATGGAATCTTATATACAAAGCCACACGAATTAGATGATAAGCAGATTCCCATAGCAATCATGATTGAAAACAGGTTTATAATGGGGCAGGTAATGAGTAACCTAAGGGAAATGGGATATGAAGTATTTATTAATTATAGGATAGTTGAGCAAGCTATTAAATATAAAAAATATGAAATGTATTTACCAGAAATAATAGAGAATTATAGGAGGTTACTATAATGCCTACAGTATCATGGTTAATGCCTGCTTTTCATGCTGAAAAAACTATTAAAAGAGCGATTGAATCAATGTTAAACCAATCGTTTCAAGATTTTGATATTATTATTATTCTTGAAGAGGGGGATATAACAACTTATGAAGTCTGTAATGCGTATTTAAAAAATGATAAACGAATAAAGATTGTTATTAACAAAAACGAAAGAAATATAGCAGGGGCTTTGAATGCTGGATTGGAAAGATGCCATTCAAAATATATTGCTAGAATGGATGCTGATGATTTTAGCCATTTTGATAGATTAGAAAAACAAGTTGTTTATCTAGAAAATCACGCAGATGTTGGTCTAGTGGCTTCTAATATGAATATTTATAAGGAGGGGAAAAAGCCTGAGATTAAGTATGTAAATAGTATACCAGACTCAGAGGAAATACGTGCAAACATGTTATTTGAAACATGTTTGGGACATCCAACTGTAATGCTTAGATCTGATGCCTACAATTGGAAATATCCAATAGAAAAGGCAGAAGATTATGCTTTATTTTCAGAATTGATTTCAAAAGTAAAAATGGCAATAATTCCAGAAGTTTTAGTGGATTATTATGAAAATGGGTTGACAGCAAGTTACACTAATTTTGAAATAACTAGAAAAAGTAGTGAGGATATATCTAGACGCGCAATACTTAAAGAATTAGGTATAGATACATCAAATTGGTCAAACTCACACTTTGGTTGGCGTTATTATGATGAGTTGCCAGATGATCCTTATGGTTTTCTAATTGAAAGCAAGGAGCTATTTGAAACTATTTGGGAAATAAATGAAGAAAAGAAATTGTTTGAGAATAAAACGTTAGAAAAGGTGCTAAATAAACAATGGGAGTTATCAAAATGGATAATAAGACCATACCAGAATGTAGAAACGTTATATAGAGATTGGAAAGATATTAATATAGAAGAAATTCAGGATTTAAGGAAAAGACTCAAAGAATCTATCGATTTACCTGATAGCATCATAAATTATGATAATAGAAGAAATAGCTATATACGTACTTATAAAGAAACAACTAACAACACAATTTGGTTATTTTGCGCTGCAGATTATGGGAATATTGGGGATCATGCAATTGCAGAAGCCGAACGAAGATTTTTTGAAAGCTATTTTAATAAAAAAATAGTAGAGGTTCCTTGTAATTGCTATAGATCAGTTATTAAAACTGTGAAAAAATGTGTAAAACCAGAGGATTTAATATTAATAACTGGTGGAGGATTTTTGGGTTCTTTATGGTTTGATGCTGAAAAGCAGGCCAGAGAGGTGGTTGAATTTTTCCCTAATAATCCAATATGTATACTTCCACAAACAGTATTTTGGGAAAACGAAGAACAATGGAATATAGAAAAAGAAATTACAAAAAAAGTTTATGAGGCTCATAAAGGGAAAATGATTTTATGTGCAAGAGATGTTATTACAAAAAAAATTATGGAATCAAATTACAACGTGGACAAAATAATACTTGTTCCAGATATGGTTCTAAGTTGTAATTGGTATGATAGTTTTGCTGGGAAAAATCGGACAAATGCTTTGATATGCTTGAAAGATGACAAGGAATCAGTGCTTTCATTAGAGGACAAGAAATATATAGAAGGAATCGCATATAAATATTCTAATAACATCAAACAAGTATCTACAAGCATCATAGGATATTATAATCCTGATGATAGAGCGGATCTAATTAGTAATATATTAAATGATTTTTCTGAAGCTAAAATTGTTATTACAGATAGATTACATGGGATGCTTTTTTCAGTAATAACAAATACTCCTTGTATTGCTTTAGATAATTGCAATCATAAAATTAAAGCAACTTATGAGTGGGTTAGAGATGTGAAAAATGTTAAATATGTTAGTGGATTGAAAGATATAGATAAGGCAATAAATGAAGTTATAGAATTAAAACAACCGGACTATTCTTATTTACAATATAAAGATAAATTTGACAGTTTAATCCAAGGAATTAATTGGTTGATAAGTGGTTAATTATTAGGGGGTATTATATGAATGGCATATATAGATTCATTAATACAAATGTACCAACACTAGGATGCAATTTAAGATGTGATTATTGTTATATAAGGCAACACGGTGATGAAGATATTCTAGATATAAAGAAGCGGGATAGTTTATTTAAATATTCTGTAGAACATATGATATCAGCTCTTACAGTTGAACGATTGGGTGGTGTTTGTATGTTTAATATCTCTGGAAGTGGCGAAACATTATTATGTCCAGATATATTTGAAATTTGTGAAGGCTTATTGAGAAATGGGCATTATATTGCGATTATTAGCAATTGTACGGTTACTAAGGAGATTGAAAAATTTATTAGATTAAAACAAGAATACAGAGATCGCCTTTTTTTTAAGGCTTCTTTTCATTATCAGGAATTAAAAAGGAGGAATCTATTAAATACCTATGCTAGTAATATTAATGCATTAAAAAAGAATGGTATTGCCTTTTCAATCGAAATAGTATCAAACGATGGGGTGCTATCTGAATTAGAAGAATTAAAGGCATGGACAGAGAAAGAATTTGGTGCACTTCCGCATGTATTAGCTGGAAGGTCTGAAACAAAACTGGGAGAATTTCCGAAATTTGAAACATGTTTATCTGAAGAGGAGTTTTTTGAAACATGGGATGAGTTTAAATCCCCACTATTTGATTATCAATATACAGATTATGTATTACCACATAACGATGAATTTTGTCATGCTGGAGTATATACAGGTAGCTTAGAAATGGCTACGGGGGTATTTTTTGCTTGCCCGGGAAATAAAAAAATAACTAACATGTTTGAAAATACTGAAGAACCTATTAGATTTGCACCAATGGCAAAGGCTTGCCCGTTTCCTTATTGTTTTTGTGGATTTTTCTTACAGGTTTTAGCTGGAGCCTGCAATGAAAGTTATAATCCAAATGTTGTTTTTGGGGAGTTTCGAGA
This sequence comes from Pseudobutyrivibrio sp., assembly GCA_024693775.1. Lineage (GTDB taxonomy): Bacteria > Bacillota > Clostridia > Lachnospirales > Lachnospiraceae > Pseudobutyrivibrio. The sequence continues at coordinate 37,006 of JAILKL010000076.1, read as the reverse complement.
TAGAAAATGCACAGATGGAAGTCACTGGTTGACCCCATCTATAAAAGAAGTGTTTTCTCATAAATGTTCTGAATTTCACAATCCATTAACAAGTGCAAAAAAAACATACTTAAATGCGCTTATGAAAAAAAGATACGGAATGGAGAATGAGATTAATATAGATGAATATAATGAAGTAACTAAAGAAATTAAATACAAATTGAAAAGCCTAAAAATTGATAAAGTTGTTATTTATGGTTACGGAGGAATTGGACAATTAATATATGACATTTTGAATGATGCTGGAATTGAAGTCGTTGCGTTGATGGATAAACGCTATAAAGAAATAGAAGCAAAAATACCAGTTTATTCTCCAGAGGATGCTCCTAAAGAAGGGGACGCAATTATTGTTTCAATTTTTTATGATTATACTGAAATAGCTCCCAAATTAAGAAATATTACTGAAAAGAAAATATTGTCTGTAATTGATATTATTTGATAATACTTTGATTAATAAGTAGAGGTAAAAGATGATTTCGGTAATTCTTCCAACTTACAATTCCGGAAAAACAATAAAAAGAGCTTTAGATAGCATTATAAACCAAACATATAGAAAATTTGAAATCATAATTGTTGACGGGGGAAGCACTGACAATACTTTAGATATTTTAAATAGTTACAAAAGAGAAAGACAAGGAATAATCCTAGTAGAACAAGGGGAACCTCTTGGAATAGCGAATGGACTGAATGTAGGACTAAAAAAAGCATCAGGCAATTATATCGCGCGTATGGATGCAGATGATTATTCATATCCTGAACGCTTTGAAAAACAAATAGAGTTTCTTGAAGAGAATTCAGAAATTGCCTTATGTGGAACCAATATTAGATATATTAGGGATACTGAAGAATGGTGTTCATCATTTCCAGGAGATTCAGAGACAATAAAAGCGCTGATGCCTTTTATGGATCCACTAGCGCATCCGACTATTATGGCTAAAAGAAGTTTTTTTCAAGATAATATGTATGATGAGTCTGCAGTTACCGAAGATTATGAATTATGGCTTAGAAACTGTTTGAAGGCAAAGTATGCAAATTTGGATGAAGTTTTACTAGATTATTATATTAGCAATAACAATTCATCATCCGAGAAGAAAGCCAAGTTTTATGCAATTACTTTACGACGTAAATACATAAAAAAGTATTTTGAGGTTGAAACAAGTAACTACTCAGATTTTTGCATTATGAATGAATTTGGAATTAATGAGACACGTAATAATCCGTATACAATAATCGAAACTCTTGATTTATATAAAAAAGTATATGCACAAAATAAAAAAAGGGGTTATTGCACAGACGAGGCGTTAACCCAAGCTTTGGATTTATTATGGGAAGCAGCAATATGGATGTATTTTTATGATAATCACTCATCAATTGATAATCTCCGAAAATGGAAAAACACAAATATTGAAGATTTAAAAGTAATAATTGATGAAAAAAAGAAGAAAATTGATGCTTGTAAAAATATTATAGTTTACGGTGTTGGAAATAATATTAATAGGTTTTTCGAAAATACGAATTACAAAGATTTAAACATATATTTTTGTGATAGTAATCCCCAAAAACAATCGACGACTATTTTTTCTACAAAAATAGAATCGCCCAAAGAAGCTCTGCAAAAAAAATATGATTTGATTTTAATTGGACCAATTTTGTATTTTGATGAAATAAAAAAGTCTTTAGTTGAACTATATAATGTAAGTGAAGAGGTAATAGAGGGTATTGATATTTTAAAATACAGGAAATAAAAGTAGGGGATGAGATATGGAATTTTATAATACAGTACGTAAGAAAGTAATGTATGAATTAAAAAAAGGTGAAAATAATTTTATTATTTTTCCATTTGGTGAAGTAGGAAAGATGATAGAAGGTATTATTCTTCAAACAGGAAAACAATGCCATATACTACGTGCAGATAATAATAAAACGGATTCTACAGTAATTAGTTTTGATGAAATGCTATCAAGTAAGTATCAAGCATATAAGATTTTGTTAGCAATTTTTGGGGAGGAAACACATAAAGAACTTCTTATACAATTGAATAATGAAAAAATAGATAAAAATAGGATAGTGGATTTTTGTATCTGTCAAGATGATAAAGAAAAGACTATATATGAAGATGTGGATTTTTGGGGAAGAATTGACCCTAGAAGAGGTATGTTGGAACGATGTGCAAGGGAAATATACTATCGTAATGTTCCAGGACAATGTGCAGAAGCTGGAGTGTTTAGAGGTGATTTTGCAAAACATATTAACTATTGGTTCCCCGACAGAGAATTATATTTGATTGATACATTTGAAGGCTTTGATGATAGAGATGTTGAATATGATGAGAGCAATACATTATCAAAATCACCGGAGACTGCTTGGGAGGATACATCAGAATTGATAGTTCTAGGTAAAATGCCAAATAAACAAATGTGTAAACTGATAAAAGGATGGTTTCCGGATAGCGTAAGGGATTTAGAGTGTACATATGCATTTGTGAGTTTAGATATGGATTTGTATCAGCCAATTTTAGAGGGGTTAAGATATTTTTATCCTAGACTAAATCATGGAGGATATATTATGGTTCATGATTGTTGTAATGATTTTTATAAGGGTGCTCGAAAAGCATTGGATGATTTCTGCAAAGAAGAAGGAATAAGCTATGTCATATGCTCAGATGTATATGGCTCAGGGGTGCTTACAAAGTAAACTATGAAAATAATAATAATTGGTGTAGGGGAATATTATAAAAGATATAAATCATATATTTCAGATGATGATATTGTAGCCATAGCCGATAACGATATAGCAAAACAGGGATCAATTGTCGATGGATTTACCGTCCTTTCGGTAGAAATGGCTATAAGAAAAAAATACGACAAAATTCTGATACTTACAAGATTATTTAATGAGATAACAAGTCAACTCTTATCTCTAGGAGTGGATGCAAACGATATTCTATATCATTACGAAGTATCGCAATTAACTAGAACTAATAATGTAAAAAAAAGAGTTCTTGTTATATCTGATGAGTTTAAACTTAGCGGAGCGCAAATTGCTTTAGAAAGAATGATAGAAATACTAAATAAGAATGGATATAAGGTGACCGTTGCGTCGAATGGAGATGGACTACTTAGGGAGTTGATTTGGGAAAATAGAATATCAATTATAATAGATTCTGAGTTATCGATAAAATCATTAAAAGATTTAAAATGGACACAAGATTTTGATTTAATAATAGTAAATACAGCTGTTCCATATCATTTATTAATGAATCGTGACATTGAAATACCTGTAATGTGGTGGATACATGAATGTGAAGAAGGATATAGGTACGTATTAGATCGGGATCTAAAGAAGATAGATACAAGAAATCTATTTATATTTTGTGTTAGTAATACAGCAAAAAGGGCATTTGTAAAGAGATTACCAAATATAAATCCTAAATTATTACCAGTTGGAATTCCTGACTTATGCTATCAAAGAGAAACCGTTAATAGTAAGTATAGATTTGTTATGATTGGAGAAGTATGCACATTAAAAGGTCATGATTTGATAGTTGATGCGATTAATAAATTATACGAAGAGGAGAAGCGAAAATGTGAATTCATTTTTGCGGGAAGAAAAGAGAACAATTTCACACAAATAAAAAAAGATTTAGAAAAAATACCATGTGTGACGTTGCTGGGTGAAATAAGTAGTGCTGAAGTGGATAAATTATTAGCTACAGCAGATGTTTTGATATGTGCTTCAAGAATGGAATCATTGTCAATGGTAGTAGTAGAAGCTATGAGCCATAATGTTCCAGCAATCATATCTTCTGAAGCTGGTATTGTTGACTATATTACAGATGGAGACACAGCGCTAGTTTTTCAGTCCGAAAACGTAGATGCATTAACAGAAAAAATAAGATGGTGTATTAATAATAAAGAAGAAGCTGCCCAAATAGGGTATAAATCAAATAGTATTTATAGAACATATTTTGGGATGAATGTTTTCGAAAAAAACGTTCTCAATATTTTAAGAGAAATACAATGAGGGAATAAAATGCCAAAAGTTTCAATAATAATGCCATCATTTAATGTAGCTCCATATATTAGAGAATGTATGGACAGTGTGGTAAATCAAACACTTTCGGACATAGAAATAATAGTAGTAGATGCATTTTCAACTGATGGCACTCGAGAAATTCTACAAGAGTATGCTTCCAAAGAGCATAGAATTAAGATTTTAGATGATGATAAAGGAAGTACTGGATATGCAAATAATATAGCGATAGAAGCTGCTTCAGGGGAGTATATTGGCATACTCGAAACAGATGATTTTGTTACATTAGATATGTATGAAAAGCTGTATGCATTAGCCAAAACAAATGACTGCGATATTGTAAAGGGGGATTATGCATCTTTTTCAGGAAATGGTGAAAACAGATTATATGTGCATCACAATCTCATTCCGTACCCTTGGAAATATGAAAAGGTAATTAATCCTAGAGAAGATAAGTATATTCTTGATGCCGTTATGTTTAACTGGGCAGGTATATATAAAAAAAGCTTTCTTCAAAAAAACAATATAAAGCATCAGGAATCTCCAGGAGCTTCATTTCAGGATAACGGTTTTTTTGTACAGTGTTATGTTTTAGCAGAAAAAGTATTGTTTACACATCAGTCTTTTTATAGATATAGAAAAGATAATCCGAACTCATCTATTAATAATCCAAATAAGATTTTTTGTATGTGCGACGAATACGATTTTGTAGAAAATCAGTTATTAAAGTTCCCTGATATACAGCGAATGTTTAATGAAAGAATATTACGGAGAAGATATTTTGCATGTACTTGGACGCTAAAGAAAGTAGCAGCACAGTATAGAGAAGCTTTAACAGAGAGGTTGTATAAAGACTTCAAAGCACGCGTAAAAAACGATGCTCAAATAGCGGAAATTCAACCTAAAAAGAAGTATCAGAAAGAGATGAAGCTTCTTCTGAATGATAAGGATGATTATTTAAACTATATGGTTAAAACTCAAAATGGTTATGATGCGAACATAAAAAACTTGTGCAAAAAGCTTAGTTCAAAAAAGAAGCTCGTAATATTTGGAGCAGGTGAGGAAGGAAACGTACTAAGAGATATCCTTTTTGAGAATGGATTAGCTGTTTCATGTATTGTTGATAATGATAAATCGAAGTGGGGATTAAACATTAATGGGACTGAAATTAAATCGCTAAAAGATGCAAAGAGAACTAATAAGGACGCCTTTTATATCATAGCTATGAGACGTCACACTCAAGAAGTAAGGAAGCAATTAAGAGAAAACGAAATAACGGATAAAAACATATATACATTTCAGAGCTGGAGATTTGTCTGGGATTAGAATTCAGGGGGGATTCATGAAACTAACAATTTTAGGAGCGGGTTTATCAGGTTTATCTCTTGCATACTTTTTGCAAGATAGAAGTGATATCGAGCACATCGATATCATTGAAAAAGATGATGATATTGCAGGACTTTGTCGTAGTATCAGAAAAGACGGATATACATATGACATAGGACCTCATATATTATTTTCAAAAGACAAAGAGATGCTAGAGCTTATGCTCTCTGTTCTTGATGCCAAAAATGATTTAAAACGTTCTAATCAGATTATCTATAAGGGGCGCTGGGTCCAATATCCATTTGAAAATGATTTATCTAAATTGCCTAAGGACGATTTGGATTATTGTGTCAGCATGTTTAAGGCAAATCCATATAGAGGATATGTGCCTCAGAATATGCTGCAATTCTTTTTAAAAACTTTCGGCGAAGGAATAACAAATACATATTTACGTCCATATAATGAGAAAATTTGGAAGTATGATCCATCATTTATGGATACTCAGATGGTAGAGCGAATACCTCAACCTACTGATGAAGAGATTATGCGAAGTGCCTCTGGTGAAACTGTAGAGGGTTACGTGCATCAGTTGTATTTCCATTTTCCAAAGGAAGGTGGAATTGAAGCTGTACCAAAAGGTTTTGCTAGAAAACTAAATAGTAAATGTCAGATTCACTTGAATAATGCAGTGAAAAGTGTGAAAAAACAGACTGATGGAACATTTAAGGTTGTTACTGATAAAGGCCAGGAGTTTGTGTCTGAAAGACTAATCTCTACTATCCCTATTCAGGCAATGACAGCCGCATATGATAAGGTTCCGGCAGATATTCAAAGTCATGTAGATGATTTGAAATATAACTCTATAATTATTGCCTTTGTAAAGACGAAGGAAGATTTGAGTGGAGATAACTTCGCATTTATGAATCCTGAAAAAGATATTATTTTCCATAGAATATCTAAGATGGATTTCCTAGGTGACGCTTACAAATCTGATTCTGCAACATATATGGTAGAGGTAACCTATAGAAAGAACGACTATACGGATCAATTATCTGAGGAAGAACTGAAATCTAGAATTGCAGATGGAATGGTACGAATTGGATTTGCAAAGGAAAAGAGTGATTCTGAATTCATAAATATCACAAAGCATCAATATGCATACGTAATTTATGATTTAAACCATAAAGAAAACATGACTACTATTAGAGAATTTTATAAAGCCGAAGGAATCGATTTGAATGGTCGATTTGGTAATTTTGAATATTGGAACATGGATAAAGTTTTACGTGAAGCTAAAAATATGGCAGAGAATTTTTAGAACGTTTTTACTACCTGGGGAGGTATGAGCTAATGATTATTACTAAGACACCTTTTAGAGTAAGTTTTTGCGGTGGAGGCAGCGACATGGCTGACTTCTATCGTGAGTATGGGGGATGTGTATTATCAACATCAATTAATAGATATATGTATATTTCGATTCATCCATATTTCGACGAATCAAAGACTGCCCTAAAATACTCAAGGACAGAGATCGTTGAAAATTTGGATGACATCCAGCATACGATTTTTAAGCGAGTACTCAAAGATATGAACATATCGGGTGTCGAAATAACAAGTACTGCTGATGTGCCTAGTGGAACTGGATTAGGCTCATCAAGTGCGTTTACGGTCGGATTGTTACATTCTCTGTATTGCTATAAGGGCAAATATGTTGAGAAAACAAAACTTGCAGCTGAGGCATGTGATGTGGAAATTAACAGATTAGGTAGTCCTATCGGTAAACAGGATCAATATGCAGCAGCTTGCGGAGGTTTAAACTTTATTACCTTTAGACGTGATGAATCAGTTTCAGTAGAGCCAATAATCATTAGCCCTGAAGCATTAGAAGCGTTGCAGGAAAATATAGTAATTTATTATACTGGATTAACTCATGATGCTAATAAAATTTTAGCTGAGCAAAAGAGCAATATATCTGATAAGGCAAAAAAAGACAATCTTATAAAGATGTGTGAGTTAGCCCTTTCCATGAAGAATTCTCTTGAAATGAATGACCTGACTGACTTTGGAAAAATCCTTGATGAGGGATGGCAAAGAAAGCGAGAGCTTGCAAGTGGAATAGCAAACCCTAGAATTGATGAGCTCTATGATTTGGCAATGAAAAATGGAGCTATCGGAGGCAAGTTGCTAGGCGCTGGTGGTGGCGGATTCTTATTATTCTATTGTGAAAAATATAAACAGCATCAGCTCGATGAGGCTCTTGGGTTAAGAAAATTCCCAGTAAGATTTGAACATGATGGAACATCTGTTGTTTATTTAGGTGATAAATACTGGTAAGGAGAAGGACATGAAGGCATTAGTAATTGGTGGAGCTGGTTTTATAGGAAGTAGTTTGTGCAGGCGACTTCTTGAAATGGGGAATGAAGTAGTTTGTTTCGATAACTTTTCTCTTGGAAATGAAAACAATATAAAGGATTTAAAAAGTAAAAAGGGTTTTAGCGTAATAAAAGGTGATGCTTCTGTTTTTGAAGAAATAGATAAGGCTTTTAATGATAATAAGCCAGATTATGTTTTTCATCTTGCGGCAAATTCTGATATTCAAGCTAGTGCTACAAACCCAAATGTTGAATACGCAAATACGTATTCAACTACATTTCAGATTTTATCATGTATGAGAAAACATAATGTGAAAAAAATGTTTTTCTCTTCTACATCAGCAGTATATGGCGATAAAAGAGACGTTGCTTTAGATGAGAACACACCAAATTTAGCTCCTATTTCTTATTATGGTGCAGCAAAGCTTGGTAGCGAAGCGCTTATAAGTGCATTTTCTTATATGAATGACTTGTCTGTTTTAGTGTTTAGATTTCCAAATGTAATAGGAGAAAATCTTACACACGGAGTAATCTTTGACTTTATGCATAGGCTTAAGGATGACGGAACACAGTTAAGAATATTGGGAGATGGAAAACAGACTAAGCCATATATTTACGTACAGGATTTGGTAGATGCGATTATAAAATTTATGGATGTGCCTCAAGGAGTGACTCTTTACAATGTGGGCGTAGAAGGTGCAACCAGTGTAACAAAAATCGCCGATATTATTTGTGAGGAAATGGGGCTTACTAATGTTAAGTACAACTACACCGGTGGCGAAGGCGGTTGGAAGGGTGATGTCCCTAGATTTAATTATTGCCTGGATAAGATTCATGCAGCAGGATGGCAGGCAAAATATAATTCAGATGAAGCAGTGAGGATGACGGTCAAGAAAAATTTGGAGGCATAATTTGAATCATTCAAAGTACGTTGCAGTAATTCAAGCAGGCGGAAAAGGAACTCGAATGGTGGAATTGACCCATGATGAGATTCCAAAACCAATGCTATTGTTAAATGGAAAGCCAATGATTCAGTGGCAAATTGAGAACGTAGCAAAGTATGGAATTACTGAGTTTGTAATTATAATTGGTCATTTAGGAGAGAAAATCAAAGAGTACTTTGGTGATGGTGGTGACTTTGGTGTTTCAATTAATTATATAGAAGAAAAAGAACCACTAGGATCAGCGGGAGCTTTGTATTATCTCAACCAAAAGTTTAAAGATAGGGATTATCTATTAATATTTGGAGATGTTATGTTTTGCTTGGATTGGAATCGCATGATTTCTTTTCATGAAGAACATAATGCGGAGGCCACATTACTTGCGCACCCAAATGCTCATCCTTATGACTCGGACTTACTAATTATTGACGCAGATGATGAAGTTACTGGAATAGATTCAAAGAATAATAAGCGCGACTATTGGTACGATAATTGTGTTAATGCAGGTATATATATATTAAGTGGAAAGTTCGTAAATACGATAAATGAATTAAAGAAAACGGACTTGGAAAAAGATTTGCTTTCACCATTAATGGGAAGCGGAAAAATCTTTGGATATATTACACCGGAGTATGTAAAAGATGCCGGTACACCGGAGCGATTTAGGAATGCCGTGACGGAGCAAGCTGCAGGAGTGTGGGAAGCCAAGTGCCTTGAAAATAAGCAAAAGTGCATTTTTCTAGATCGTGATGGAACTGTAAATAAACTTAATGGTTTAGTTTTCAAGGAAGAGCAGTTTGAGCTTGAAACTACAGCAGCAGAAGCAATAAAGCTTATTAACAAATCTGGTTATTTAGCTATAGTTGTAACTAATCAACCTGTTGTAGCAAGGGGATTATGTGGAATAAAGGATGTGAAATATATCCATAAAAAGATGGTGTCATTACTTGGAAATGAAGGTGCATATTTAGATGATATAGTATTTTGCCCTCATCATCCAGATAAAGGGTATCCTGAGGAGAATCCATTATATAAGATTCCTTGTAATTGCAGAAAACCAAAAACTGGAATGATAGATGCTATGGTGGAAAAATATAATATTGACCGTAGTAAATCATATATGGTCGGAGACACTACAATGGATGTACAGACCGGAATAAATGCAGGTTTAAAAACGGTATTACTTCACACTGGTGAGGCAGGTAAAGATAAGAAATATGATGTAAAAGCAGATTATACAGCAGGGGATATTTTAGAGGCAGTAAAACTGATAATAGGGGTGTAGAGTATGACAGATTACAGAGAGCAGATTAAGCAGTACATTGAAATGGAAAAGGCAGTGCTTGATTCACTTAGTGGAGATGAAATCAATGAAGTTATGAATGTGTTGGAGAATGCGAGACTAAAGGGGAAGCGAGTTTTCATTTGTGGAAATGGCGGTAGTGCATCTACAGCATCACATTTAGAGTGCGATTTCAACAAAGGTATTAGTTATGATCAAACCGTTAAGTACGATATTGAGTGTCTTAGCGATAATGTTCCGATGATGATGGCTATTGCAAATGATATTAGCTACGATGATATTTTTGTTGTGCCACTTAGAAATAAGCTAAAATTGGGGGATATAGTTATTGGTATATCGGGTAGTGGTAATTCAACTAATGTCTTAAAAGCTTTTGAATTTGCCAATGGCATTGGGGCAGATACTATAGCGCTTACTGGTTATAGTGGGGGAAAGCTTAAGGAAATAGCAAAATATAATATTCATGTAAATATAGATAATATGCAGATTGTAGAGGACATACATTTAGTGTTGAATCATATGATGATGTTTATTTTATCCGGCATGAAAGGATGCTAAAGGCTTGAAAAAGATTCTGTTTTACTATTGGGACCCAATTGACGGACCAGCTGGTGGAGGGGTAACAGCATATCTTAAAGAACTATTCCCATTGTTGTTGAAAAGGGAGGAGTTTGAGATTTATTACCTAAGCTCAGGCCGTAAATATGATAACACTGATGCGATTTATATAAGAGAGATTAAAAATATTTACTCTCCTACGATTAAATCCTATGAAGTAGTAAATTGCCCAGTTTTAGGACCTGCGAAGCAATCTATTAAGAATATAAGAATATATTTAGAGGATGTTAAAGTTAAAGCAGTTCTAAAAAAGTTTATTGATGATATAGGTGGATTTGACATAATTCATTTTCATAGTTTGGAAGGGTTGCCATTAAAAGTTTTAGAATTGAAGGATGAGTATCCTAACACAAGGTTTTTCTATTCTTTCCATAACTATTATCCATTATGTAATCAAGTTAATCTGTGGAAAAATGATTCTGAGAAATGCAATATAACAGATTATAGAGAGTGTGATAATTGCTATGCGAGGGAGAATTACGATTTAGCTTTATATCGATTCAAACATTTGGAGATTCCAGGACTAAAGCAAAAGAATATAAAGGAATCAATTAAAAATCCGGACAGAGATGATTTAGCAGTATATAAGGATTTCTTTGAACTGAACAAAAAATACTTTAATAAGTATATGGATAAAATGATTGCAGTATCTCAAAGAACAAAAGAGGTACTTGTAAGTCATGGTTATCTAGAACAAAAGATAGATGTAATTTATGTGGGAACTGACGTAGCAGAAAGAGGCGCCGCTATGAGGTCAAATTGTAGCAGGACAAGTGAAGAGCCATTGCAATTAGTTTATGTTGGGTATCCACGTAGAGATAAAGGTTTTTATTTCTTTATAGATTCTTTGGAGGCGATGCCAAAAGAAATCAGCCAAAGAATAAAGGTCACTATTGTATCAAGAAACATATCTGAAGATGCGGTGGATCGCTTAAAATCGGCAGAGAAGAAGCTAGAATGTTTGGAAATCCATAATGGATTTAAGGACTATGAAGATCTTCAGCAGATATTAAGTAATCAAGATTTAGGAATCGTACCAGTAATGTGGGAAGATAACCTTCCAAGAGTAGCTATTGAGCAAATAGCAATGGGGGTACCTATTTTAACAAGCAATTTGGGAGGGGCATCTGAATTATTTGGAAGAAATCCCAATTATGTTTTTGAGGCAGGTAATATAGATGATTTTATAAAGAAACTAGGTGAAATATTAGATAATCCGGACCTTTTAGATGAGTTTTGGAAAAATGTTAGGCCTTTAATAACAATGGAAGAACATGCAAAGAAACTTAGTTCATTATACATGGAGAAATAAATATGAACCCTAAGGTTACTGTGGTCGTACCATCATTTAATGTTGGCCCATATATTGGTAAATGTCTTGATAGTATTTTGAATCAGACTCTCTCAGAAATTGAAGTAATTGTTGTGGATGCCAATTCAACTGATGGAACTAGGGAAGTAATAACTAAATACATGGAGCGAGATAGCCGTCTAATTTTGGTAGATGATATAAAAAAAAGCACTGGTTATGCAAAAAATATTGCTATTGATATGGCCAAGGCACCTTACTATGCCATTGTAGAATCTGACGATTATATAGAGCTGGATATGCTTGAAAAGCTTTATAAAAAGGCTGAGGAGACAGGTGTTGATTTTGTAAAAGCGAATTTTAGTACTTTTCTTGGAGAAGGCGATTCTCGATATGATTTTCCTAAGACTGTGGCAGCAAATCCTGATGATTATGAAAAAGTATTGAATCCTCAAAATCATCCTAGTTGCTTCAAATGGATTATGTTTGAGTGGCTAGGTCTTTATAGGCTATCGTTTTTGCGTGAGAAAGAGATTAGGCATAATGAGACGCCTGGGGCTGCATTTCAAGACACAGGATTTTGGTTTTTATCATTTGCTAATGCGAGCAGTGTTTATCTTATGAAAGACCATTTTTATCATTATAGATGTGACAATCCTTACGCATCTGTAAAAGATCCAAAGAAAGCATTGAATATATGTGTGGAGTATGACTACATATATAGAAAGCTCAAAGAAAGATCGATTAATTGGAATGATATTAAGTCGGAGTATTGTCGGGATTTCTTTTATGATAACTATGTAGTATTTAACCGTATTGATAAAGAACTTAAACCTGTCCTAGTATCGGAAATGCGAAGTGTGTTAGCGAAATGTTTTGATTCCAGTATTAATATGGAAATCTTTGACAAAGGAGAACTAGAAAAGCTAGAGTTGTTACTAAAGTCTGAGGAAGATTTTCTAGCTGTTGAAAAGGATATAGAAAATAAACAGTTGGAAAATGAAAAACAATTACTAGAAAAAGTATCTTTAGGAAAAGATATATTAGTTTATGGCGCAGGTAGTTACGGATCTAATCTTCAATACTTTTTACATTCAAAAGATTATGAAATACAAGCTTATGTAGATAGTGATTTGAAGAAACAAGGGACCAAATTGAATGGAAAAGAAGTGCTGCCTCTAAGTATAGCAAGGGAAAGATATAAATCTGCAATGTATATTGTTTCAAATAAAATTCATTCAGAAGAGATTTTTACTTATCTTGTAGACCAAGGTATTTCAGATGAACAGATTTTTGTTTGTGATATTTCTAAATGTGTAAAGATACTTATTTGATTTGTAAAGGATAATTCATATGCCAACAATCTACATCGCAGGGGCTCACTCCAGGGCCATAACAACTGCACACTATTTACAGTATCTCAACCCAGAAATCCAAGTCGAATCATATCTATACAATAATGACGAGGACAATCCGTCTGAGGTTGACGGGATACCTGTGCGCAAAATTGATGAAAACTCCAGGCTAAATGTGGAAAACACAGTCTATATCGGCACTCGCGGTGTAAATCAGGAAAATCTAACAAAAACACTTCTCAAATGCGGCATGAAACATATTATTCCCGTTGATGTAAAACTTGATATGGATTTAAGAAATCAGTTTCTTAGCAAATATTTTGCCTCTTTAAATCGTAAATACGTTAAGATTTATGATTTTGAATATGAAGACGATATAAAACCAAAGCATAATGACGTTACTATTTTTGTGGCAAATTCAGCAGTGGATAAACCGCTTACGGAACATTATGAAATGTTAGAGGTGGAAAAGCTGATTCAGGTGGGAACATGCCTGACTAAGCAACGACTACAGGCAGATTATTTTGATAATTTTGGTGATAATATTTCTAATAGAAATTCTCAATTTTGCGAACTTACAGCGCTTTATTGGATATGGAAAAATGCTACTGATAAAATTGTTGGACTCACTCATTATCGAAGGCATTTTATATTGCCTAAGGAGTGGCTTGGAATAATGCAGCAAAATAATATTGATGCGATTTTGCCAGTGCCACTATATGTTCATCCAACATTGGAAGCAAATTATCGTGTCAGACATGTTGGTGAAATATTAGATACAATGTATGAGTATTTGAAAAAGAATAGACTAGATGAATATGAGAGTGTAAAGAAATTTTTCAATGACACACCACTTTATTCACCATGCAATATGATTATAGCAAGGAAAGATGTCTTTAATGAATTATGTGAATGGCTTTTCCCGATTTTATTTTATGTTGCTGACCAACATGGTATTTTGCATGATTCATATCAAAATAGATATCCGGGATTTTTGTCCGAGAGACTAATCACTTATTTTTTTGAGAAAAACAGAAATAGGTTAAAAACGGTTTACGCAGATAAGAATTTTTTGAAGTAAATTATAAGAAAAGATAGTGATATTTTCACACCCCTATTATAAAAGGAGCAGCCATGCCACATCGAAAAAATAAAACCTATCATGACTCCAACGCCCTCACCAACTGGCAGCGTTTCCTCGCTCTTGAGGAAAAGTTCGAGCAGGCCGAAGAGTACGTATTTAAAGGCGCTGATTATAACGGAAAGCAACTAGACCTTATCAACCAGCCCGTTTATTCAAACCAGTTCAAAAGCATAATCATCCAGGCCTCCGAGGAGTTCATCCTTCAGGCCAGTGAGCTAGTGGGCTTCAGCGGTCAGCACATTACCATCGACGAGCTGGCAGAAAAAATTTTGCTTTTGTACCCATACATCTACGACACCGTTGTGGACACCAACTACATGGACGTCACTCCGCTAATCGGCTGGAAAAACATCCCCGGCCGCCGCAAAACCCTAGACTGGTGGGGGCATTATTACAAGCTAAAGCATGGCAACGTGCGAGACTTTTCCTACGCCACTTTGCAGTGCACTCTAAATGCCATGGGCGCCCTGTTCGTGCTGAACCTTTATGCTCTCAAAGAGGAGTATGGCAACATTGCCCTAGCGGCACAGTCAGCAAACTTTAGGGTTGGGTTAAAGTAAAGTTATTCACTCTAACAAAAATGCCCAATATATGCTAAAATACACACTATGAAAAAGCATATTTTAATAGTCTGCCAGTATTTTTATCCTGAGCAGTTTCGAATCAACGACATGGCCTTCGAATGGGTAAAGCGAGGCCACAAAGTAACAGTAATTACAGGTATTCCAAATTATCCTGAGGGGCGTTTCTACCCAGGGTATGGATTATTTAAAAATAAAAAAGAGGTCATCAACGGAGTGGAAGTTTACAGGCTTCCACTTATTCCACGTGGTAAAGGAAAAATCGGGCTAGCTTTAAACTATTTCAGCTTCCCAATTTCCGGCTTTTTCTGGAGCATTTTCTCCAGACTAAATCCCGACCTGGTGTTTATGTTTGAGACCTCGCCAATGAATCAGTGCAAGGTCGGCGTCCGTTTCGCAAAGAAAAGGGGCATACCTTGCTATCTTTATGTTCAGGACCTTTGGCCTGAAAATGTGGAGATGATCACCGGCATCCATTCGCCAATCATCATCAATCCAATCACACGCATGGTGGAAAAAATTTATCGTGGCTGCACACACATTTGGGGCACCAGCCCTAGCTTTGTCACAGAAATCGCAAAGCGTCTTCCAGCAGACCAGCAGGACAAGGTCAGCTTTTGGCCACAGTACGCAGAGGAGTTTTACGAGCCACGCCCACGCCAGGCTCATGAGGGATTCACCCTTATGTTCACTGGAAACATTGGCCAGGCACAGGGCCTCGATATTTTGCCTCGCGCCGCTGCCATCATAAAGTCACAGGGCCATAGCCATATTCATTTCACCATCGTAGGTGACGGCAGAGCCCGCACAGATTTTGAGAAATCAATTGCCGACGCCGGTGTGACAGACATGTTTACCTTCACCGGACGCAAAATGCCACAGGAGATTCCAAATCTTTTGGCTACAGCCGATGCTGCATTTATTTCATTTGCCGACGACGAGCTTTTTGCAAAGACCATTCCTGCAAAGCTCCAGTCATACATGGCCTGCGCAATGCCTATCATTGCTTCCGCAAAGGGTGAGACAGCCCGCGTCATTTCTGAGGCCCAGTGTGGCATGTGCTCAGATATCGGTGATGAAAAAGCACTCGCAGCCAACATCATTGCCATGAGCGCTCTTACTTCAGAAAAGCAAAGAGAAATGGGAGAGAATGCCCACGCATACAACATGGCTCATTTTAATAAGAAGACACTCATGGACGAAATGGAAAAATTCATCCAAAACTAGCCGTAAATCCGGCATTTTTGCCTTTGTTTACCGAGGGTAATCTATGTGGTATAATAACTCAGTTATTCTTTTATAAAATCCCGCAAGGGTAAGGAGAATCAAGTTGTACAATTTATGCTTTATGGCACGCCGCGACAATCACGAGTTCGTGCCTGCGCTATTCAAAGAATATAGAAAAAAATACGAGGGTAATGCCATTTTCATTACCTGCGATACTGGCGAAACAGAGACAGTAAAGCGCTATTTCCCCGATGGAGATGTGACCATCGTCAGCCTCCCAGAGTTTATGAATGCTCACTGGGACGAGTTCACTCTTGAGGCCCTCAGCGCCTATGAGAAAAAATACGACGCATCCCCAATGTGGAAATACATCTACACCGATAGATTCCTTATTAATAGAGACTACGATTATTGCGTGCACACCACCGCAGGATTGTTCGCATTCTGGGAGTACGTGTTCACCACTTATAATGTGGACTTCTATTACGACGAGGTTGTGGGCACATTGCTTACATACGTTGCCTACTTGGTCGGCCGAAAGACTGGCACCCAGTATTATTCAATGCTTTTGATGCGTTCAGTTGGCATGGACCTCACACATCACTACATTCTCGAGGATCCATTCGAGATGATGTACGACATGCCAGACGATTACGCCACTAGAGAATATTCTAGCGAGCAGCTCGCAGCCGCAGATGCATTCCTCACAGGTTTCGAGGAAAAGCATTCAAAGCCTGCATTCATGCAGTTCTCAGGCCGCAAGCCAAAATGGAAGGCTAGCTTTTTCATGCTTCCGCTTCTTTATATTAGACAGAGATTTTTCAATCCAAACGTCAACGACAAGGGCACCTACGTATACTATCGCGCATACGAGCACACCCTTGATCCTATAAAGTTTTATTTTAGATACAAGGCCAGCAGGAAATACTATAAAAAGGCTGATATGACAAAGAAGTTTGTATATTTCCCATTGCATCTTCAGCCAGAAGCGTCTACTATTGTTTGCGCTCAGAAATACGAAAAGCAGTTGTATTTCTTAGATAATTTGGCCAAGTCAGTGCCAGCAGACACAGTCATCTACGCAAAGGAACATTATTCATTCCTCGGCAGCCGTGACAATAGCTTCTACGAGGCATTGGCCCAGTATCCAAACATCGAGTTGATCGACCCATGGGAGGATTCCTTCGCACTCATCAAAAATTGCCAGTGCGTTGCCACCCTTACAGGCACAGCCGGCCAGGAAGCCATGATGCTCCGCCGACCAGTCATCATGGGCGGCCACATCCTCTACGAAAATGCCCCAGGCATCATCCAGACAGAGGACATCTTCGAAAACTATGTGGAGGCACTTGCCAACTGGAAACAGCCATCCCGCGAGGAAATAGTTCACTACCTCGCCGCCTACATGGCCTGCGCCCGCCCAGGCAACACCTACCTCCTCTCCCAGGAGCGAATGCAGGAGGAAAACTTAGCCCTCCTCGCAGATTCTATTTATAGCTATTTTAAAGAGAAGAAGTAGCGAGGGAAGTTAAGTGAAAAATAGAAAAAGCTCAATAAAACTTAACAAAAACAAATGATGAGCTATGAATCCCATGGCAGGGAAAGAAAAGTTAAGTGAAAAATAGACATTCACTAGAAAAACTTAACCCGGCTAGAGAAATTAGATAAAAGTTAAGTTGAAAAATAGACATTCACTAAAAAAAACTTAACTCAGGCTGGAGAGCTTGATTGATAGTTAAGTTGGAAATAGAAAATGACTAGAGAAACTTAACTCGGGCTGGAGAGCTTGATAGAAAGTTTAGTTGGAAATAGTTAATTACTGGAAAAACTTAACTCGGCCAAGAAAATTAGATGAAAGTTAAGTTGGAAAAGACTTTTTTGAAAATAAACTTATGGTCTTTTGAAAAGTGTTAAGTTAAAATAATGGCTTTTTGTAAAAAACTTAACTTGAAAAGAAAATGATTAAGTTAGAAAATGATTTCTTCAAGAAAAAACTTAACTCAGTTAAGTGAAAAATGAAAATCAAAGAAAATAAACTTAACCAGGTTTTAAAAATCAAGAAAAAAGTTAAGTGAAATTAAAAATCACTAAAATGCAACTTAACAAAATAAAAAAGCGGTTAAGTTAAAATGAAAAAGTGCATTTTAAAACTTAACTCAGTCAGAGAGCTTGATAAAAAGTTAAGTTGGAAAATAGACATTCACTAAAAAACTTAACCCGGCCAGTCACCAGTTGATAGCACATAAGAAAAGTTAAGTGAAAAATAGTCATTCACTAAAAAACTTAACCTATCCCAGTTCACCTGGTCAGAGAAAAAACACGATAAGACTTCTACCAATCCATGGTAGAGTTTATATATATAAGAAAGCAACATATAATATATAGAAATAATTGTAGAATTATTTTGGAGGAAATATGAGTAAAGTATTAGTTACAGGTTCAGACGGATTTATTGGATCTCACTTAGTTGAGGAGTTAGTTAAAAAGGGATATGAAGTAAAGGCATTTGTTTATTACAATTCCTTCAACAATTGGGGATGGCTTGACACATTGTCAAAGGACATCATGGATCACGTAGAAGTATTCGCAGGTGATGTTCGCGATCCTAACGGAGTTCGTGAGGCAATGAAGGGATGCGACGCAGTATTCCACCTTGCAGCACTTATTGCAATTCCATTCTCATACCACAGCCCAGACGCTTACGTAGATACAAATATTAAGGGAACTCTTAACATCCTTCAGGCTGCTAGAGACCTCGGAACAAAGAGAGTCCTCGTAACTTCTACATCAGAAGTTTACGGTACAGCACAGTACGTGCCAATCGATGAGAAGCATCCATACCAGGGCCAGTCACCATATTCAGCAACAAAGATCGGTGCAGATAGATTAGCTGAGTCATTCTATCGTTCATTCGATTTACCAGTAACAATCGTGCGCCCATTCAATACGTTCGGACCTCGTCAGTCAGCTCGTGCGGTTATTCCTACAATCATCACACAGCTTCTCGCTGGCAAGGAAGAAATCAAGCTTGGTTCACTTACACCAACACGTGATTTCAACTATGTAAAGGATACAGCTCACGGCTTCATCGCCATGTACGAGAGCGACAAGACAATCGGTCAGGAAATCAATATCGCTACACAGCAGGAGATTTCAATCGGACAGCTCGCTGAGGAGCTTATCCGCCAGATCAATCCAAACGCTCGCATCATCTGCGACGAGGATCGCCTCCGCCCAGAGAAGTCAGAGGTAAATCGTCTTCTCGGCTGCAACAAGAAAATCCTTGAGCTCACAGATTGGAAGCAGCAGTACACATTCGAGCAGGGTCTCGCAGAAACAATCGAGTTCCTTCGCCACAACATGGATAAGTACAAGGTAGATATCTACAATATTTAATAGATTTGATTCTTATTTTTGCTGGAAGCCAGTAGCAGTACAATGCAAATACTTTCTTAAATAGATAGTGTTTGAAAGAGAAAATACAATGCAAGGCTAAGCCACTGTGTTTGATTTAAGTATATAGAAACAAGATGGCTGGAATCATATCCAGACAAAGATTCAAATACAGTAAAAAATAAGAATAGAAAATTCTTACTGTAAAAATTCTCCACCAGAGAGCTAATTACAGTAAAAAAAGAGATTTCAAAATTTTACTGTATGGATTTTTTAAAAGATTACAGTAAAAAAATGAAAAATAAATATTTACTGTACGATTTTCCAAGCCACTACAGTAAATAATGAATACTAGGCATATTTACTGTAAAAATGATTCCTCTAGAGAGCTATTTTTACAGTAAAAAATATAGAATCTAAAACTTTACTGTAGCGACCTCAAAAACTCTACAGTAAAATAAGAAAAACTCAAATTTTACTGTAGTAAACCTCAAAAAAGGCTACAGTAAAAATTGAAAATCAAATTTTTTACTGTAATCCAATTCAAACCAGAGAATTTCCTACAGTAAAAAATAAGAATAGAAAAATCTAAAAAGCCAAGGACAAAAGCAGGCATCAAAGCCCACAAAACCCCTTGGCGGAAAAGAGTAAAATATGGCAGATGAATTTATCGCACTTTCAGTGCCTAATTTAAAGGGAAATGAATTAAAGTATGTAACTGATGCAGTTGAGACTGAGTGGGTATCCACTGCAGGCCCATACGTTTCAGATTTTGAAAAGAAGATGGCAGAGTATGTTCATACTCCAGCAGCAGTCAGCACCCAAAACGGTACTTCAGCATTGCACATCAGCTTGTTGCTCAGCGGCGTAACAAGAGAGGATGCAGTAATCGTTCCAACTCTTACATTTATCGCTGCAGTAAACCCAACAAAGTACATCGGAGCAGAGCCAGTTTTCATGGATTGTGACGACAGCCTTTGCATGGATCCAGCAAAGCTTTTGAAGTACTGCGAAACAGAGTGCGATTTTACAGATGGCAAGCTCATCGATAGAGCTACAGGCCGTCATGTAAAAGCAATGATCGTTGTTCATGTATTTGGAAACATGGCTGACATGGAAGCCATCATGGACATTGCCGCAAAATACAACATCAAGGTAATCGAGGATGCCACAGAGGCACTCGGAACCTACTATACAGAGGGCAGATACGCAGGCAAATTCGCCGGCACAATCGGTGACTTGGGCTGCTATTCATTCAACGGAAACAAGATTATCACCACAGGCGGTGGCGGCATGATTGTTTCAAACAATGAGGAGCTCCTCGCTCACGCAAAGCACCTTACCACACAGGCAAAAGCAGATCAGGCTAATTTCATCCATGATGAAATCGGATACAATTATAGAATGACAAACCTTCAGGCAGCCCTCGGACTTGCACAGCTCGAGCAGCTTGAAGCATTCATCAAGACAAAGACAGAAAATTACAATCATTATAAAGAAGTGCTTGATAAGGTTGACGGAATCCATGTTCAGGACTTCCGCCCAGGTATCCGCTCAAACTACTGGTTCTATTCAGTTGTATTTGAAAATGATGAAACAGGCCGTGACCGCCTCATCGAGGAGTTAAAGGAAAATCACATTCAGTCACGTCCAATCTGGGGCCTCATCTCAGACCAGTTGCCATACGAGGGTGCACGCACATTCGAGCTCGAAAAAGCACCTTGGTACTGGAAACGTGTAGTAAACGTACCATGCTCTACAAACCTCTCATCAGAGGGCGTTGATAGAGTAATCGATGTAATTAAGAAAATGGTCCAGGGATAATACCTAATCCCCGGACACCCAACATGGTAGACGAATAGTCTGCTAAAATTAGAAATGATTAGAATATTGATATTTTAAAGTATCTATATTCAACATAATTTATTACAACCCAGGTGTCGAGCCAAAAACTAGGGCAGCTATGTGAACTATTAATATATTTTAAGGATGACCGCAAGAGCGAAAGCGTGTCATCCGTAAATATATTAATAGTTTACATAGCCACACAACCTAAAGCCCTCGACACCGAAAATAAAAAACAGAGAGAAAACTATGGAAAATGTATTTCTAAAGGAAGAGGATTCAATTTTACAAGCCATGAGGACATTTGATGCCAGCGGCAGAAGAACAGCATTTGTAGTCGATGACAACAATAAGCTGCTCGCAGCCCTTTCAGAGGGCGATGTCCGCCGATTCATTCTTTCAGGTGGCGATTTAAATAACGAGGTGCGCACCATCGCAAACTATAAGCCACGTAGCATTACAGCTGATGAAAAGGATGATGCCAGAGATTTCCTTCGTCGCCATAACATCGAGGGACTTCCTATTGTAGATGACAATGGTGTGGTAGTTGATACAGTCTTCTGGAGCGAGAACCATTATAAAAAGCATAGCGATTTGAGCTGCCCAGTAGTCATGATGGCAGGTGGAAAGGGCACACGTTTGTATCCTTATACACGTATTCTTCCAAAGCCACTTATCCCTATTGGAGAAAAGCCAATTGCCGAGATTATCATGGATAGCTTCGCAGAGTACGGCATTAATAAAATGTTCCTTGTTGTAAATCACAAGAAGAACATGATCAAGTCATACTTTGGTGAGGTTGAGAAACCATATTCCATAGATTATGTAGATGAGGACACTCCACTTGGCACAGGCGGCGGCCTTAGCCTTCTCCGTGGAAAGGTTGATGAGACCTTTATCCTCACAAACTGCGACATCCTCATTGAGGAGGATTACTCAAAAATCTATGCTCATCACAAGGCTGAGGGCAATATGATCACCATGGTTTGCTCACTCAGAAATTTCCAGATTGCCTACGGCGTTGTAGAATTTGGCGAGCATGGAAATATTTTGGATATGAAAGAAAAGCCTGAGTTTAGCTTCTTCACAAATACAGGCATTTATATAGTAGAGCCAGAGGTTATAGATTATATAAAGGATGGCGAATTCGTCGGCTTCCCAGATATTATCAATCGTCTAAAGGATGACGGCAAAAAGGTAGGCGTATACCCAATCAACGAAAACACTTGGATGGATATGGGCCAGCTAGACGAGTTAGGAAAAATGGAAAAGCGTTTCCGTGATATTAACAAATAGCTAAGAGAGGATTAGTTTTGGAAAAAATCAAGAATTTCTTTTACCCGATGAATAAGGAAAAAGCAATCAAAATAACAGCCCTTGTGGCGTCAGCCATCGGCATTATTTTCTCAGCCGTATTCTTTTTCATAAATGCTTTCAATAGCTCTATGTCAAAGCATTACAACATGTATTTTGCACTCATTCTTATAATAATGATTGCTCTTACGGTTTATCTTGCACGACTCTTCATCTTAGATAAAGAATGGAATTACCCTAGGGTATTCGTAATATTAGCCATTGGCTGGAGCATTTGCACACAGATGGTAATGCCACCAATCTCCGGTGCCGACGAGGTTCAGCATTTTTACAGTGCATACCACTGTTCCAGCATTATCATGGGCCTAAAGGACCACGACTTCGTCACCGAGCCAGGTAGCTATGGAAACTGGATTGAGGGCACCACATATTTCTACATGCGAGCAGAGGATTACTACAAGCTTCCATATGTAGACATCACATTCCCTTACCAGTATCAGATAATCGCCGATGGCAATTGGTTCCACACCGACGACGAAATGAAGGAGCTGGTTCCATGCTACACAAAGCCAACTCAGGCTAGACGATATTTGCTTTCTGGTCTTGGAATCGCCATTGCCAGATGGCTTGGCTGGGGCTTCTCCAGCGTGTTATTCATGGGACGTTTCATGAATTCACTTACACTGATTTTTGTAGGATGGCTTTGCCTAAAGCTGTTGCCAGTTGGTAAATTGCAGCTGATTAATTTCGCGCTGTTCCCTACCATACTTCAGCTTTGCGGCTCATACTCATACGACAACATGAGCATCCTATTTTCACTGATTTTATTAGCACTTGTATTGCATTACAGCCAGCCGGAGGTAAAGCTCCACGCCTGGTACCTGTACATCATAGCCATTGTGCTGGTTGTGCTGATTCCAAACAAAATGGTTTACACCCTGTTTGGACTTTGGTTCTTCGCCATTCCAGTAAAGAAATGGTGGACCGATGTTTGCCTTAGCAAAAAATGGTACGAGTACACATTCCTTGGAGTATTCATCCTTGGAGTCCTTGTGGTAGTCAAAAAATTCTACGGCAAATATTCATACATGCTTTACGACTTTTTCGTACTCAGCCACAATCATGCCACCATCGAAACCGACCCAACCCGAGCTGCCTACACCATGAATGATGTTTTCGCAGACCCAATCGGTACACTTCAGTTTGCCTGGGAAGGTATAAAGGTAGACTTCTGGTACAACATTCACCATGTTATCGGTAGTCAGCTAGGTCATATAAAATTAAATGCAGAGGTGCCAATGGCCTGCATCATCGTTATGCTGGTGGCCCTCATCGCAGGTCTTGTTTTCAGCAAGGGCAAGAGATTAAAGAGATGGCAGTACGTAGTTATCGGACTTGGACTTATCGTCTGTGTGGTTGCAATCTTCGCAGGATGCCTCGTTCGTTTCACCCCAGCAGAGGGCAGCGAGCGTATCCAGATTTCATACAGATATCTGATTCCGATTTACATGTGCATGTGCATAGCCCTTGGAACAGATGAAAAAGAAAATAAAAAAGCTCTGGCCATTATTTTGGTGCAGAATATTGCATTAATGTTTGCCATGTGCGGATTGGCTTACTTCTTATTCCATTTACGCGATGGAATGCCAGCGCCAGAGATTTTAAATCAAATAGGAATATATTAATTAGGAGGAAATATTATGACAAGAGAGGGAGTATTCAAGGAATTAACAGAGATTTTCTGGGACGTTTTCGATGATGAGGACATCGAGCTCACAGACGAGACAACAGCTGATGACATCGAGGATTGGGATTCATTAGAGCAGATCAACCTCGTAGTTGCATGTGAGAAGAAATTCAACATAAAATTCGACATGAAGGAGATTCAGTCTCTTAAAAATGTTGGTGAAATGGTAGACACTATTCTTTCAAAGGTACAGTAATGAATAATTATACTTTCGACGAATTAAAAGTAGGGATGACAGAGTCTTTTGATGTGACCATCACAGCAGAAATGTTGGATGCATTTAAGGGCATCACTGGCGATGTCAATCCCCTTCATAACGACGAAAAGTTTGCTGAATCCAAAGGCCACCCGGGTAGGGTGGCTTATGGTATGTTAACAGCAAGCTTTCTTTCTACATTGGCAGGAGTGTACATTCCTGGCGAGCGCAGCCTCATTCAGCAGGTGGAAACAAAGTTTGCGTCCCCTGTGTACATCGGCGACGCTCTTACAGTAAAGGGCGAGATTGTTGAGCTGATCGACAGCGTTCAGCGTTTAACATTAAAGGTCACTATTACAAATCAAAATGGAAAAAAGGTGCTTCGAGGAAAAATGGAAA
The DNA here is from genome assembly GCA_024693775.1 of Pseudobutyrivibrio sp. GTDB lineage: Bacteria > Bacillota > Clostridia > Lachnospirales > Lachnospiraceae > Pseudobutyrivibrio. The sequence continues at coordinate 11,865 of JAILKL010000076.1, read as the reverse complement.
TCCTCGTAGTATAGTGGTAATCAAATGAAAATTTGTTTAGGCACAGTTATCTACAAACAGGCGGTGGATTTCCTCCCAGATTTACTGAAATCTGTGGATAACCAGACCGACAAAGATTTCGACCTGTTGATAGTCAATGACAATTATAAAAAGGATGAGCTAATATCAGCCGGCGTGCTAAATGAAAACGGCGCGATTGCAGATATTGCCCCATCCATTTCAGGCCAGATACGCTTTGTAGATTTGGAGCCAATGCACTGCAGCATTGCATCCACCCGCATAAATATGATTCGCGCAGCAAAGGAAATGGGCTATGACCTGCTCATAGTTTCCGATGCAGATGACACCTTTGCATCCACCCGTGTGGACAGATACAGAAAGACCTATGAAATAGACAAAACATATGCTTTCTACTATAATGAATTAGTTACGGACACAGGTGAAACTGTCCTGGAGGATATGCCCGAGGTGGTAGATTCCGCCAGAATCATTTCCCAGTCAAACTTCATCGGCATGTCCATCGCAGCCATCAATCTAAACCTGATTGATGATGCATTTATCGATAGCCTTTCGGAGGGAGACTGCCCAGTGTTCGACTGGTATTTTTACACCAGATTACTCATGGATGTGGGAGCCGGCCACTTGGTCACAGGCGCAGCCACCATTTATCGCATCCACGAAAACAATCAGGTAGGCACCACCCACGATGTTCAGCAGGAATATTCGGTAAAGCTTACCCACTACAAAAATTTAGCCAAACGTTATCCATACTTCGGTCATCTTTATGATGATTTAAAAGCATTGGATATTAACAAAATAGATACATCCCAGAGCCATAAAGGCTACTGGTGGAGCAACATTATTATGGAGGATTCCTATGAGATTTAATTATCAGGACATGGTAGCAGGCAACAAAAAGCCATATGTTATCGCAGAGTTAGGCGCCAATCACAATGGTGATATGGAGCTTGCAAAGACAATGATCAAGACAGCTAAGGAGTGCGGCGCAGATTGCGTAAAGCTTCAGTCATTCACAAAGACAAACATCTTCTCAAAGAAGAACTACGAGGATAATTATTTCCTTGGCGACGATTATAGAAACAGAACAGACTACACACTCGAGTCAATCGTAGAGGCATATGCCCTTTCACGCGAGCAGCACATCGAGTTAAAGGAATATTGCGACGAGCTCGATATCGACTTCGCATCTACACCATTCGACAAGGCTGGCGTAGACCTTCTTGTTGACGAGCTTCACGTACCTTTCATCAAGGTAGCATCTATGGACGTTGAAAACGTACCATTCCTTAAGTACATCGGTAGCAAGGGTGTTCCAGTTGTTATCTCTACTGGTCTTACAGGTATGGATGATGTATGCAACGCTATCGCAGCCATTGAGGCAGGTGGATGCAAGGAAATCTGCGTACTTCACTGCGTATCAATCTACCCACCAGCAGACGAGCAGGTAAACCTCAACAACATCGACATGTACCGCATGGCATTTGGTTACCCAACAGGTTACTCAGATCACACATTTGGTACAGTTGCACCAATCATGTCAATCGCAAAGAACGTGTGCATCATCGAGAAGCACTTTACAATGGATAAGAACATGAAGGGTTGGGATCACAAAATCTCAGCAAACCCAGAGGAAATGAAGATCATCTGCGACGCAGCAGAGCAGGGTCACAAGATGATGGGCAGCTACCGCAAGGTTGTAAACGAAGACGCTCACCAGCGTGGCGAGTACAAGCGCTCAATCGTAGCAGCTTGCGACCTCAAGAAGGGCCACATCCTTACAGAGGCCGACCTAGACTACAAGCGCCCAGGTACAGCCATCTCACCTAAATTCTACGAGATGCTTATCGGCAAGGAGCTCAAGCGCGACATCGAAGCCGACGAGCTCTTCCAGTGGGGTGACTTCTAAGCCGTAGAAATTTTAGATTTCTTTAGAATTTAAAAATCTTCGGTAGTTTATAATGTTAAAAACCGTAGACATCAGCAATTTTCAATAATTTTAGAGTAAGTTGCTCAAAGTCATAAATATATCTGATAGGTAACAAAATATATCTTCTACTTTTCATGAATATAGCGTAGCGATATGAAAAGTAGAATGATATTTTTGTTACCGTAATCAGATATCAGCAACTCAAGTGCAACTTACGTCCGAAAAGAATAGAAAAGAGAAATTATGATTGCATTTATTCCTGCTAGAGGGGGCAGCAAAGGTGTCCCAGGAAAAAATATAAAAGAAATATGTGGAAAACCTCTTATTGCGTGGACTATTGAGGCTGCGCAAAAGGCAGAGGGGGTAGATAGAGTCATCGTCACTACAGATGATGAGGCTATCGCAAAGGTGGCAAAGGAATATGGCGCCGAGGTTCCATTTATGAGACCTGCAGAGCTTTCCAGCGATACAGCATCAGCCATTGATGTATATCTTCACGCCACAGAGTTCGTCATGAACGAGACAGGTGAAAAGCTTGAGAAGTTCATGGTGCTTCTACCTACAGTTCCACTTAGAAACGAGCATCACATTGACGAGGCTATCGCCCAGTTCAAAAAGGACGAGGCCACTACACTTATTTCATTTGCCGAGGCAGAGGTGCCAGCTAGCTGGTATCATAGCTTAGACGAAAATGGTCGTGTTCACAACGCCGGATTTGGTCAGGGCATTACCATGACAAATCGCCAGAATAATGAGACTTATATCGTTCCAAATGGCGCTATTTATATTCTTGATTATGATTTATTAAAGAACAAGAGAACATACTATTGCGACAACACAGTTGCATATGTAATGAAGAGAGAGGACTCCATCGATATTGATTATCCTATCGATTTCGAGTTCGCTAAATGCCTAATGGAAAAAAGGATTAAAGAGAATTAATGATATTAATTAGAGCAATAGCTTTCCTGCTACATTTCACTTTGGTGCCTGTAGCAGTGGGCAGACTAATTACATATAGATCAAAGGAATTGCAGCATAGGTCGCCTATCGTTACCTATGTTATAGGCCTGTTTGGTTCTTGGGGAGTGTTTTATCTCCTCAATTCCATTTTTGTATGGTATCAAAATTCCACTATGATTCACGAGGTAGTTCGTGGAGGCTTTCATAGATTAGTAATTACCTATTCAGTGCTCATGGCCATAGCGGTCATTGCCTGGATTTTCCTAGAGCTGCACAATCACACCCCATTCAAATCAGAAATCACCGGTAGATTTGCAGCCATCAAAAAACAGTTTATAGAAGACAAATTTTTGGCGGTTTACGTGCTGATTTTTACAGTACTTTTAGTAGGCCAAATGTATGTGGCATTCAAATACGAGATCAATGAATGGTCCTATGATGATTACGATTACGTAGTTACCAGCTTGGACAACATCGATTCCGACATGATTAGCAATGTGAATTTCATCACAGGCGAGAGCCCATACACCTCCACAAAGCGTATTGCCAATTCCTGGAACACCTACGTGTCATACTTGGCACAGGTTTCAGGCTTCGAGGTCACCACAGTTTGTCATACCATTTTAAATGTAGTGCTTTTACTAGTGGCCTACGGAATATACTTTTACATGGCCCGCTTCCTGTTTCAGGAGGCAGACAATAGAATGATTTTCATGATTCTACTGTCCATGGCTTTCATATTTGGATATTACTCGCATTATTCACCTACCTTCAGATTGCTGTGTGCCATCTGGCAGGGAAAGGCAGTGCTTACAGCCATCGCAGTTCCATTTATGATTTGCTACATGGCTCGACTTTTTGCCGAGAAGCCAGACACTAGCGCAGCCATAGGACTTGCCATGTTTTCACTGGGAGCCAGCTCCCTCACCAATTTATCCATACTACTCATTCCACTTACCACAGTGGTTATGTTTGTAGTCATGACGATTCACAACAAAAAGCCTTTGGGCTTTAGATATGTGGTTGCCAGTCTTTTCGGACCAGCATACCAGCTCGCATTTTATTTATGCGCAATGATGTTATTAAACAAGCAGTTAGGACCTAATTTTATAGATATATGGCGTGGTTAAAATTTATAGTCAGTATCACTCGCACCTACTGGGATGATATGGGATATGCCATTTTATTCTTGCTTGGGCTACTGGGAATACTGATCTTCGAAAAAGAAAAAATAAAACGGTACATTTTCCTGTGGTATACAGGTATTGTACTGGTTTTCATATACAATCCGATTACTTACGCAGTGATGAAGTACAGCTTCTCCACTGACGCCTTTGACCAATATTATATGAGATTCTTCAGTATAATAATGGTGCCAGTCATCATAGCCTACGGCTTCACCCTCCTTATCAAAAATCTAAAGGGTGTAAAAAAGCTGGCAGGCACCCTAGCCGTCATTGCCCTCATAGCAATCTTCGGCAGATGTGTTTACACACAGGATTGGTACACAAAGGCAGAGAACCGCAACAAGGTTCCACAGGATGTAGTCACTATCTGTGATATTTTTGCAGATTACGAGGGTGACACTATCCGCATCATGGCTCCACAGGACATCGCAGTTTACCTGCGTCAGATGGACAGCCGCTTCTCTATGCCATACGCTAGAGAGCTTCCAGACGAGGCCTACGAGCTCACCAACGAGTCTCCAAACCCTCAGGTGGTGGCAGATTATTGTCTGACCAATGATGTAGATTACGTAGTAGTTTCTGCGGCAGAAAATGTGCTAGACACATATATTGACGCTGGCTTTGAGCTATACGGCAGAACTACCTATTATGCAGTGCTTACTCCATACCAGGGAGATTGGATTTTGACAGAATACACCGATTTATCCGAGCTTCAGGGTATTTGCTATACTATGTATAATAAAAACGACGGCACACTTTTAGTCGTAGATGGTGGACATGTAGAAAACGAGCAGATGCTTCGCGATGCCATAAATGCATATGGCGGACATGTAGATGCCTGGTTCCTCACACACTATCACATGGACCACATAGATGCTTTCAATGAGATTTACAATGACCCTCAGGGCATTGAGATTGAAAACGTTTATGTCACTCCTTTGGATGCAGAAACATTCTATCCTATAGCACAGGAATGGGATGATGTGGATTCATTCGACAGATTTATGGAAGTAACAGAGGGCGCTACTAATATTAATTATGTGCAGCGCGACGATGTTTTGGAATTTAGCGACGATCTTACTATCACCTTCTTCAATGCTATGGATGATGTGGTCAAGGATTGCGCAGAGGACATTCCTAACAACTGTTCACTAGTCTTCAAGATGGCCACCAAAAACCGCAGCATCTTGTTCTGCGGAGATTGCCATAGCAAATACATGGCAGATTATTTGGTAGAGACCTACGGAGAAAAATTATCCGCCGACATTCTTCAGTGCGGACATCATGGAAATAATAGTATGCCTACAGATTCAGGCTTTTATGAGATGGTTAGCCCATCCATTTCGATTTTCGATTTGCCTGACAACATGCTTACTAGTCCTAATTTTACAGCGGGAGCGCTGGCAGCTTACTTGCAGGATGCCGGCAGCAGAATCGTCTGGTTCAAATCAGCTCCTAACGTTTTTGCATTCTAAATTTGAATGACAGGAGATTCTATGGAAACAATTTATAAAAATAAAAAGCTAATAGCCATGTTCCTTGTGGCAGCCACAATTTTTGCTAGATGCGACCTAGGTCTGGCCCTAGGCAAGCAATATGTTCTTGCAAACCTTGCGGCAGCAGCCCTTTCGGCAGTATTTTGCCTCATCCTCATGATAAAGGATAAGGCCACTGCAAAGGAGGCGCTTTTTAATCCAGCAATCATCTGGGTAGTAGCTTTTTCAATTTTAGTTTTTATATACGGACATTTTAAATTAGGAGTATGTTCAGATATGTACAGCCGCCAGTACCACATTCTTACAGTGGTTCCAGCAGTTTTCATCATGATTATGCTCTACTACAACATGGATGACGTTCTCGACATTATTTCAGTGGCAGCATGCGCAGTCATCCCACTTACACTTGTTACTAGCCTTTTATTTGACCCAGTTTGGCTACAGCTTTTTGATGGCAATGCTTACCGAGTAGGCGCCACACCAGCAGGTACTTGTGTAGACACTGGAAATCTTATGTTAATAATGCTGATACCACTTATGTACCAGATTATTATAAATAGAAAGTTCAAAGCATACCTTTGGGCAGCGCTTCTTGCAGTAGCTCAGATTGTTGCATCAGGCTCCAAATCATCAGTGCTTCCTATAGTCCTGGTGATTGCCATCTTGCTTCTCGGCTCAGCAAAGGACAAAAAGACACTTAGACGCAGCATCATTATCCTACTTATTTTAGGAGTTGCAGGTGTTGCAGCTATCATGCTTGTGCCAGCTCTTTACAGCATCATCGGCGAGCGAATCGTTGAGATGTTCACAGGTATCGGCTCTACAGATTACGATTTACACACCAGCACAGGACAGCGTATGGCTGTTATCGCTGCGGTAAAAGAGCACTTCGTAGAGCACCCACTTTTCGGACATGGCTTCTACGCCTTCAAGGAGATGCCATATTCGTTGTTAGAGGAATACAGACCAAACGATGGCGTGGAAATTGCCTACAGACATATCCACACCCACATGAATTTCCTTGAGCTTTTATTCTCATTCGGAATCTTTGGTTTTGTAATGTACTACTGGTTCCCAGTTTACCTTGCCATCAAATCATTCTTCACAAAGAACAAAATGGCAAAGCTTTTAGTACTTTCATTCTTGGTATCATTTGTGTTCATGGATTTAGGCATTGATATGTTCTACAAATACATGACACCATATTATACATATTTAGTAGCCTATGTTTTCTTAAAGAAAAAGGAAAACTAGGAGGCTGTTTCATTGTAAGGAGGAGAAATAATGAAATATGCAATTATCGGCTGCGGACGTATCTCACCAAACCACGTCGTAGCATCACAGAAAACAGGTCTTGATTTAGTAGCACTTTGCGATCTAGATCTCAAGAACACTGAGGATAAGATTAAGAAATTTGATTTAGATGCAAACTATGTAAAGCAGTATACAGATTATAAGAAGATGTTAGAGGAGATGAAGCCAGAGCTTGTAGCCATTGCTACAGAGTCAGGCAAGCATGCACAGATTGCACTTGATTGTATCGAGGCAGGCTGCAATGTCATCATTGAAAAGCCTATCGCACTTTCACTTGCAGATGCAGACGCTATCATCGAGGCTGGCCACAGAAAGGGCGTAAAGGTTTGCGCTTGCCACCAGAACAGATTCAACAAGTCAATTCAGATGATTAGAGAAGCTCTTGAAAAGGGCAGATTTGGTCGTCTTTTATATGGTACAGCTCACATCCGTTGGGCACGTGACCACGAGTACTACGACAGAGCTTCATGGAGAGGCACATGGGAGCAGGATGGTGGAGCACTTATGAACCAGTGTATCCACGACATCGACCTTCTTCGTTGGATGATGGGAGATGAGGTTGTTCGTGTTGTAGGTATGACAGATAGATTAAAGCACGATTACATTCAGGCAGAGGATCTTGGTATCGCACTTGTTCAGTTCAAGAACGGCAGCTACGGTATCATCGAGGGAACAACAGACGTATTCCCTAAGAATCTTGAGGAGACACTTTACATCTTTGGTGACAAGGGTACAGTAAAGGCCGGCGGTGACGCTGTAAACCTTCTTGAGGAGTGGAACTTCTCTGATTACATCGACGAGCCAGAGCAGGTAAAGAAGGAGTGCTCAGAGCTTCCTCCAAACGTTTACGGTTTTGGTCATTCAAAGCTTTACAGAGATGTTATTGACGCTATCGAAAATGATAGAGAGCCATATGTAAATGGTGAGGCAGGCCGCCGCGCCCTTGAGATGGTTCTTGCTATTTACAAATCAGCTGCTACAGGTGAGCCAGTAGAGTTCCCTATGAAGGATTGCAGCACAATGGATTTCGTAGGTAGATTTGATAAATAAATTTTACTTTTTGTATACGGAGATGTTTTATGATCAAGGAATACGGTGGTTGCTTGCCACTTGAATTAAAAAAAGTTAATACTGATTTATTCAAAGGCTTTGACCACGTAGCCCTTAATTCTGGCCGTAATGCCATTGCCTATGCAGCCTTGGCATTTAATTACAAATGTGTCTACATTCCTTACTATACCTGTAAGACTGTAGAGGCTGGCCTTTTAGAGGTGGGCGTAGAGGTGCGCTATTATAATATTGATGAGCACCTGATGCCACTTGAGCCAGAGGGTGGATTTGACGATAGGGCATTATTCGTATATACGAATTACTTTGGCATCATGACACACGTGATGCAGCAGGATATTATTGCAGAGCATAGCCATGTGCTTTTCGATAATACCCAGGGATTTTTTACAGAGCCTATGCGCGGCACCCTTAGCGCCTACAGCTGCCGCAAGTTTTTCGGCGTGCCAGACGGTGCATATTTAGTTGGGGATGAGATTCCACGCCTAGACATTCCTACAGGAGAAAGCGCAGACACAGCAGGATTTTTATTAAAGGCCATTGAGGCAGGACCAAATGCTGCCTATGCCATGTCAAAGGAAAACGAGGAGCACATCAATGTGGAGGGCATGCGATACATGTCTCGTCTCACAGAGGCTCTTATGGCAGGCATCGATATGCAGTCAGTCAATGACAGACGCGTGGCCAATTTTAATAAAATGCATCAGCTCATCGGAAAGTATAATGAGCTAGATATCAGCCTTGAAAACGGTGCACCAATGGTTTATCCACTTCTTGTTTCAAAGGAGGGCATCCGCGAGGCTTTAGTGGAGCATCATATATTTGTTCCACGCTGGTGGAGATGGATTGAGGAGGCATCTACCACCAATGCTTTTGAGAAAAAGCTGTCTAAGTTTTTGGTACCATTGCCAATTACACAGACCTATGATGAGGGGGATATGGAATATATAGCAGGGTTTTTATTGGAAAATTTTTTGATTGAGGCCTAATTAAGAATTGGAGTGTATATGAGAAAAATTGATAAGAAAATATCCTTTGTTATTCCTTGTTACCATAGTGAAAACACTATCGAAGGAGTAGTAGAAGATATTTGTGCTGAATTTCCATCCGATGAGTATGAGAAGGAAATAGTATTAGTAAATGATGGTTCGAGAGACGGTACCTACCCAAAGCTTTGCGAAATTGCAGACAAAAATCCAGAGGTAGTTGCCATCAATCTTGCCAAGAATTTTGGCCAGGACGGCGCCACCATGTGCGGACTTTCAGAGGCCACAGGCGATTATTTTATCGTCCTTGATGACGACGGTCAAAACCCACCATACGAGGCTCACAAGCTTTTGCTTCAGATGGAGCGTGGATTTGATGCAGTATTTGGTAGATATCAGACCAAAAAGGACACAGCCTTCAAAAAGTTCGGCCACGATATCAACGATATGATGGCCACATCCTTTATTGGAAAGCCAAAGACATTACAGCTTAACAGCTATTTTGTTATAAATAAATTTGTCAGAGATGAGATGCTCAAATACAAGGGTGCTTATCCATATATCTGGGGCCTCATCCTCAGATGTACAGACAATATTTCAAATGTTTATGTAGAGCATAGAGCCCGCGAGGAGGGCAAAAGCACCTACACCCTTAGCAAGCTTTTAAATCTATGGTTCGACGGATTTATCTCATTTTCCGTAAAGCCCCTTAGACTTACATCCTTGCTAGGATTTGTATCATGTATCATGGGATTTATCCTTACAGCTGTAATCATCCTAAAGACATTACACCACGGCGATGTGCCAGGATGGCCTACCATGATGGCTGCCACACTAGTTTTAGGTGGTATGCAAATGCTTATGATTGGTATCCTAGGCGAATACATCGGTAGAATATTTATTAATGGAAATCATTCACCACAGTTTGTGATTCGGGAGAAGCATCAGATTGAAGAACAAGAACACGATTAGAAAAATTGAAAGCATTATAGAGCTGATAATCATGGCAGTTTCCTACTATTTCGTATGGAAAAACATGATTTTCGACAGCGATTATTTTTATCCATTCTTAGGTAGAGGAAAATATGTCCTCATGGGAATCTATTTCATTCTCATGCTGGTCATCATCCACCTATGCGAGGGATTCAAGTACGGCATCCTAAAAATTGCCGACGTGCTGTTCTCTCAATGGATAGCCATTTTTATCGTAAATGCGGTAACATATTTGCAACTATCCTTGATGGCAAATATCATGATTCCTGTAAAGCCAATGCTGTTACTGACACTAGGCGACTTTTTCATTTCAGGAGTTTGCGTTTACATATTCTTTGCCATTTACGAGCGTCACTCAAAGGCCAGCAAGCTTTTGATGGTATACGGCAATAAAGAATCAGTTGGCCTAAAGCTAAAGATGGACACCCGCGCCGATAGCTACAACATCAAAAAGATTGTTAGCATCGAAGAGGGAATGGATAATATCGTAGAAATGCTAAAGGATTTCGACGGCATCGTTATTTCCGATGTCAGTGCAAAGCAGCGAAATGATTTGTTGAAATATTGCTACATGCACGAAATCGAAACCTACATCACACCAAAGATTTCAGATGTAATCATCGGTGGCGGCGAGGGCATTCACCAGTTTGATACACCGCTAGTGATGATCAACACCACAGGTCTTACACCTGAGCAGGAAATCGTAAAGAGAATCTTTGATGTAATCTTATGTTCCGTTGCAGCAGTGGTACTTTCACCACTTATGCTTTGCGTAGCCATCGCCATCAAGCTAGAGGACCACGGCCCGGTATTTTACAAGCAGGCCCGTGTCACAAAGGACGGCAAGGTATTTGACATCCTCAAATTCCGTAGCATGGTAGAGGACGCCGAGCAGCGCCCAGCCACAGATGACGACGACCGCATCACAAAGGTAGGACATTTTATCCGTGCCACTCGTATCGACGAGCTGCCACAGATTTTCAATATCATTAAGGGCGATATGTCCATAGTAGGACCTCGTCCAGAGCGTACAGAGCATGTGGAAAAATACACCGCAGCCATCCCAGAATTCGAGTTCCGTAGCAAGGTTCTCGGAGGCCTCACCGGCTACGCCCAAATCTACGGAAAATACAACACATCAGCCTACGACAAAATAAAGCTAGACCTGATGTACATTGAAAACTATAGCTTTTTACTAGACCTAAAGCTCATCCTCATGACTATCCGTATCGTATTCAAGAAGGAGAGCACCGAAGGTTTCGACAAAATCGTATCAGCCGACGAAATTTTAGCCGACCTAGAGCAGCAAAATTCGGAGGACTAATCCACCGTAAATATTTAAATGTCGGTGGATATCCACATGGCAAGCTCTAAGCATTGTGGATTGTTGTGGTTCGAATAATTTATAGTACTTATTATTAAATTACTAGAACGTTTTTAATTATTAAATGAGCCTGTAGGTATCAAGCTCTAAGTATTGTGAATTGTGGTGATTCGAATAATTTATAGTACTTATTATTAAATTACTAGAACATTTTTATTAATTAAATGAGCTCGTAGTTGACAAGCTCTAAGTGTTGTGAATCGTGGCGTGTTAGCCACGAGACACAATATCTTAGGCTTGTCACCGTAACGAGCGGACTATAAGGAAGAAAAAAAACTATGGCAATTTATGTACCTAAAATTAAGAGAGAGTATCAGAGGTGTACACAGTGTGTAATGGATACCACCGACATGCTTATCGAATTTGATGAGAATGGTGTTTGTGATCACTGCCGTAACTTTGAGAAAAATATTAAGCCTTACTGGAATCCAAATGTGGAAAACCGTGAGGAGCTAGAAAAGGTAGCAGCCCAGATTCGTAAAGACGGAGAGGGTAGAGATTATGATTGTATCCTCGGTATGTCAGG
>JAILKL010000083.1 GCA_024693775.1 Pseudobutyrivibrio sp. | reverse complement strand
TAGATGAGTTATCAGATGTTTCATTAGCTGTTTCAACTACAGCATCATTATTTACCTCCGCATCAGCTGGTGCTGTTTCTGCAACAACACTATCCTCAGACGTTTCCACTACAGAAACGTCCTCAGATAATTCAGATGCGAAAGCTGTACTAAAGTTACATGTAGCCATACAACCGGCTACAAGTAACGGTATTAACTTTCTTTTCATTGTGTTTATCCCTTTCAATGTATTAATATCTTACAGTTACGCTATTGAATTCTACATATGCTGTGGCTTCTACAAGTTGACCGATACTGTAGCCACCATTGGCAATACCTTTATCGAACATATTTATAACTATATACATTCCTTCAATTTGATCATCGGTGTAGTCTTCTAGATAAAATGTATGTGAACCAGTAGATGTAATGACTGACTCTATTGTATTGCTATATTTATCAAATAGTGTAATGTTATTGAGACTTCCAGATGCAGAAACAGTTATCTCCTTAGCACCCTTTTTGATAGCACCACTTTTAGTAGAACACATTGCCTGAGTGGTAACTTCTAACGCAAAACCAGGACCTTCGTTTCGTCTTGAAGTGTAATTAGAATTTCTAAATCTACCGCTCATGTATGGACTATTCTTATCAAACACAAATTCACCCTTTGTCTTAGGCTCTGCATATGTCTTTGCGCCAACAGAAGTATGTTCAAACTTTGCTGTGTAGTAATAGAAATCATCATCCTCAGTTACAACAGTCATACATGTGATTGGTGTTGTCTTATCGCCACAATTAATACATGTTCCAACTGCTGTGCATGTTGAATGGTCAGCGCTCCATGTATATGAATACTGGTATGAGTGTCCCTGAGTATCGCATGAACTTACATTTGTGTATGTCCAGTTGAAAAATAATTGTCGTCCGCCTTCTTCATCACAGCTTCCATCACCGACGTTTTCATAAACACCATCTGGAGCACCAGTTCTGGTTCGTACCTCACCCCATACCTGGATTTTATCTGACCATGTATACTTAGCAGGAAGTAACACGTCTACAGATGTCACATTATTGCCGCTACTAAGAACTCGACCTGTAGCAGTGTCAGTGATTCTATAGCTATATCTAGTCTCCCAACAGTTTACATTATGTCCAAAGCTAATTCTTTGAACACCTATAGGTTTCATTACAGATGCGCTGGCGCCACCCCAATGAGCACCGTGCGAAAATCCTTCACCGTGACCGGGAGTAGCAGAGGCATTACAGCCAGGCTGCGTCCAGCTAGCAACTGCATTTGATATAGTCTGTCCAGATCTTGCCACAGCTTCCTTATAAGGTCTTGAGCTGGCATCTGTTCCTGGCTTTAATATGTTGTATCTCAACAGCCAAGCCTGCATCTGTGCAGCAGTTGTCTCATTGCCACTTACCAGTGCCTTCAATCTGCGATAATACTCATCATTGCTAAAGCATATCTGATAGCAGAACCAGTCATAATCGTCGTCGGCATCCTTTAGGTTTCTATATCCTGGCCAATCAGTGTGGTCCTTGTAGTTACAATCAGCATCTCCGCTCCAAATGATTCCCATATCGATGTTAGAAATCATGTCTTCTTCACCGTAGCGTAGCTCCTCAGTCTTTTTAAAGCGCTTCGCACTATTTGCTATTAGCGCTCCCAAGCTGACGTCATTGTGGCTCTCGCTATAGTTGAAGAACTCCTGATTTACCTCGCTTCGTGTAAAACCGTAGCCGGATACCACCATGAGCTTGTATAAATCTAGAGAATTTCCTGGTGCAGCTATTGCTGAGCCGCGACGCGAGATGTAGTCATTTACCATCCACTCCATGTAGGTGTTTACCCATTCCTTTTGCGTATCGTTTAACAGCTTATACTGACTGCCAAATATCTTTAGAATCTCGATATCGTGGGTGTCGAATGTAGTCGCATCTGCTGACCACGCTGCATTTCCTTTATCCGAACTGGTACTTTTGGATCCTTTTAAAAAGACGTTTGTGTCGGAATCCTTTCCGTCTCCTAAATACAGTCCGCCCTTGGTTAGTTCGATGATTGCCTCAGCGAAGATAGGATGCTGATTAATAGTATCAACGTAATGCTTAAATACTCCTGGATTCTCGTTGATCCATTTGATTACAAATTCAGGATTATTGATTACAGTTTGATATAGAAAAGCATCAAAGTCCGCATTGTACGTTACTTGCACTCCCTTTGAACTTTTCGTCTCTCCCTGGGCCGTTATATATTCGCTATTGTACATATCCGACCAGCTGGAAAAGTGCCCATTATACCATGGCGAATTTACGTTCCAGTTTAGCTCCTCTTTAAAGAGTTTCATCCAGACATATTGTGTTATTTCACTTTCCTTCGATGCGTTCTGCGTGATGTATTTTACGTAATCCGAACGGAAGGGGATGAAATCAGCAGGCTGAGTATTTTCTATATTGGTAGTAAAAGGATTGTCGCCTGATTTAGCAGGAGACTCTGTCGCGTAGGATGTAAAGCTGCTTCCTAAAAAAGTAATCATCAAGGCCGAGATGATAGAAAAAATTGCAGCTAGCCTTCTAATTAAATTTTTCATGGACACCTCCTACCACGGCTTGAAGGTTCCGCCTTCAACAGTGCCAGTTTCAGAATTATAGGTGCCACCCACATAGTAGCCGTAGGCTCCAGTCTCAGGATCGTAGCCAAAATTAAAATTAGCATCATTGTCACTGAATCTAGTATCAATCTCGGCATTAATGGCATCTATCTGCTCTTGGAAATCCTTGCCCTGAGTTTCAATAGTAGTGTTTAGCTCAGTTACATTATCTTCAGTAAGCTTTTGCAAATCCTTAATCATCTGCTTTAGGTTGTTTGAAGTATCTGCGATGCTTCCCTTTGTATAGTTGTCCAGATTTTTAATTAGATTATTCACCTCGTTATAGCGGCTGTCGCCAGTGTTTGTGCTGTTATCTAATTGCTCCTGCAGATTTTTGGCCAGGTCAGCAGCGTAGGCCTGGTTCTCCTTATATTTATCATCAATTAGCTTTGTAAGCTCTTTAATATCATTTTTATTTTTCTGAATATCCTCATTAATAGTGGTGTTAGAAATATATTCCTCGATAGTGGTATTTAGATATTCAATCTGTGAATCAGTAAATCCATTGGTAGAAGACAGGTATTCACCAATCATCTTTGCAATCTTGCGGCGCATCTCATCGTGAGACATAGAACCATTTGTATAGTCATCAATATTAGACATATAGGCCTCGGTAATGGCATTGTAGATTTCATCGAAGGTCATATCGCCTGTGAGCTCTGCGGCAGTGACAGTATGTGGAAAGAAATAATTCTTTACATGTGTAAAAACAAATCGTCCCAACATAATAACTAAAATGAGGGCCACCACTGATAAGAAAATAGCCAGCTTATTCAAGGTGCCATTCTCATTTCTATAACTAAATAAAATATCCTGCAAAAGGGATACCTGGTCATTCGCGTTCTTATTAAATTTCTTTTTCATTAAACTCAAAACTCCTATAAACAAAAACAATCTGTTCAGTAAAATATGTAGACTATGTCTACGAAATAAAAATAATTGGGAAATCTGGCGAAATCGCCAAGAAATAAAAATAGAATAAATACGAGTTGAGATATTAGCATATAAAAAAATTCTATGCAAGAGGAATATTTGTATTTACTCACAATATTTTATAAATGAATTAATTATCAGAATCGGAAAAATCGGGTTTTTTAGAGAGGGATTATGGACAGAGCAACTCTTGACATTAAGATTAAATTTTTCTATTATTAGGTAAGTTTAAATGCGATGATGAAGAGGAGTAATCAGTGTCGTCCTGTAGAGAGGGTCGCTCACCGGCTGAAAGGTGACCTAGGAGCTGAGCTGACGAAGGTAGCTTCGGAGCAGATGGTGAACAAAATGCATACGCATATAAGCCATCCGAGTCGTTCCCGTAAGGAATATGATGAGTGATAAATACAGGTGGTAACGCGAACTTTCGCCCTGTGTACAGCAATTTGCCGTACACAGGGCTTTTTTAGTATGTATGGCTGATTGAATTACTGTACTCTATCAAATATTAATAGTTTGAGTAATTACTCATGTAATACGCACAAAGATTATAGGTAGCTAGTAGTAAACAAGCTCTGAGTGTTGTATAGCATGCACGTTTTAGTGCTGCGGTACAATATCTCAGGCTTGTGGACGTGACTAGCGAGCGAAAGATTTGGGCGCAGTCAGATTAAGAAAGGATGCTAGGAATGAAAGAATTAGCAAAAACTTATGATCCTAAGGGTCTAGAGGATAGACTCTACAAAAAATGGGAGGAAAATGGTTATTTCCACGCTGAGGTAGACCGCAGCAAAAAGCCATTTACTATCGTTATGCCACCTCCAAATATTACAGGACAGCTCCACATGGGACATGCCCTTGATAACACTATGCAGGATATTCTTATTAGATATAAGAGAATGCAGGGTTATTCAGCACTTTGGCAGCCAGGTACAGACCATGCGGCTATCGCTACAGAGGTAAAGGTTATTGAGCACCTTAAAAAGCAGGGTATCGAAAAGGCTGACCTTGGCCGTGAGGGATTCCTTGAGAAGTGCTATGACTGGAAGGCAGAATACGGTACACGTATTATCAACCAGCTCAAGAAGATGGGCTCTTCTGCAGATTGGGAGCGCGAGAGATTCACTATGGATGAGGGCTGCTCAAAGGCTGTAGAGGAAGTTTTCGTAAAGCTTTATAACGAGGGCTACATCTACAAGGGCAACCGTATCATCAACTGGTGCCCAGTATGTAAGACTTCTATTTCTGATGCTGAGGTAGAGCATCAGGAGCAGGCTGGACATTTCTGGCACATGAAATACGAGATCGTTGGTGAGCCAGGTAGATACGTAGAGTTTGCTACTACACGTCCAGAGACAATGCTTGGTGATTCAGCTGTTGCTGTAAATCCAAAGGATGAAAGATACCAGGATATTATTGGAAAGACTGTAATGCTTCCATTTATGAATCGTGAGATTCCAGTTATCGCAGATGAGTATGTAGATATGGAATTCGGTACTGGTGTTGTTAAGATTACTCCAGCACATGACCCTAACGATTTCGAGGTAGGAAAGAGACACAATCTTCCAGTTATCAACATCTTAAACGATGACGCTACTATCAATTCAAACGGTGGCGAGTTCGAGGGAATGGATAGATATGAGGCTCGTGACATCATCGTTAAGAAGATGGACGAGATGGGTCTTCTTGTTAAAATCGAAGACCATACACACAATGTTGGTACACATGATAGATGTAAGACTACAGTTGAGCCTATGGTAAAGCCACAGTGGTTCGTAGCAATGGAAGAGCTTGCAAAGCCTGCTATCGAGGCAATCAAGACAGGTGAGCTTCAGTTCGTACCAAAGAACTATGACAAGACATACTTACATTGGCTTGAGAACATTCGTGATTGGTGTATTTCACGTCAGTTATGGTGGGGCCACAGAATCCCTGCATACTATTGCCCAGAATGTGGCGAGACAGTAGTTGCAAGATCTAGCGAGGCACCTACAGTTTGCCCTAAGTGCGGATGCAAGCACATGCAGCAGGATGAGGACACTCTTGATACATGGTTCTCTTCAGCACTTTGGCCATTCTCTACACTTGGTTGGCCAGACAACACAGAGGAGCTTGATTACTTCTATCCAACAGACGTACTTGTTACAGGATACGATATCATCTTCTTCTGGGTAATCAGAATGGTATTCTCAGGCTACGCTCACACAGGAAAGAGCCCATTCCACACAGTTCTTATTCACGGTCTTGTTCGTGATTCACAGGGACGCAAGATGTCAAAGTCTTTAGGAAATGGTATCGATCCACTTGAGATTATTGATAATTATGGTGCAGATGCACTTCGTCTTACACTTATTACAGGTAATGCACCTGGAAATGATATGCGTTTCTACAACGAGCGTGTAGAAAACAGCAGAAACTTTGCTAACAAGGTATGGAACGCATCTAGATTTATCATGATGAACCTTGCTGACAATCAGGTAACTGAGCCAGCTGAGGCAGACCTTGCTACAGAGGATAAATGGATTATTTCTGCAGTAAACACTCTTGCAAAAGATGTTACTGAAAACATGGATAAATATGAGCTTGGTATTGCAGTTCAAAAGGTATATGACTTTATTTGGGACGAGTTCTGCGATTGGTATATCGAAATCGTAAAGCCTCGTATGTACTCTGAGGAATATACAGCTAGCAAAAATGCAGCACTTTGGACAGCAAAGTTTGCACTTACAAACGCTCTTAAGATGCTTCACCCATTTATGCCATTCATCACAGAGGAAATCTTCTGCACACTTCAGAGCGAAGAGGAGACAATCATGCTTTCAGCTTGGCCTGAGTATGACGAGTCAAAGAACTTCCCAGTAGATGAGTCAAAGGTAGAGCGTGCAAAGGACGTAGTTCGTGGCATGAGACAGCTCAGAACAGATATGGATGTTCCACCTTCAAAGAAGGCAGCTATTCACATCGTTGCAGAGGACGCTGATATCCGCGGAATCTTTGAGGAGATTACACCAATCTTCAAGGGTCTTGCAGGTGCTACAGAGGTATTTGTACAGGCTGACAAGGCTGGTATTTCTGATGATGCAGTTTCAGTAGTTATCGCTGATGCTACAATCTTTGTTCCACTTGAGGACTTAGTTGATTTCGAGAAGGAAAAAGAGCGTCTTACAAAGGAAAAGGAGAAGCTTGAAAAAGAGCTTGCTCGTTCACGCGGAATGCTTTCAAATGAAAAATTCATGAGCAAAGCACCAGAGGCAAAGGTTGCCGAAGAGCGTGAAAAACTTGCTAAATATGAAGCAATGATGGCGCAGGTAGAAGAGCGTCTAGCTTCTATGAAATAATTATTTAGTATTATTCATTTTAGGAGGATGATAGAAATGGATGTAAAAAATATTTTGAGTAAGTGTGATCATACTCTCTTGGGGGTTGATGCAACATGGAACGATATCAAGGCAATCGTTGATGACGGCATGAAGTATGAGACAGCTTCAGTTTGTATTCCAGCTAGCTTTGTAAAGCAGGCTGCTGATTACGTAAAGGAGCAGGGCGGACACCTTCCAATCTGTACAGTAATCGGTTTCCCTAACGGATATGCAACAACAGCTTCAAAGTGCTTTATGGCATCTGACGCTGTAGACAATGGTGCTACAGAAGTAGATATGGTTATCAATGTAGGCTGGGTAAAGGAAGGCCGCTATGATGACGTTCTTGCAGAAATCAATGCTATCAAGGCAGCTTGCAAGGGTAAGCTTTTAAAGGTTATCATCGAGTGCTGCTTACTTACAGACGAAGAGAAAATCAAGATGTGTGAAGTAGTTTCAAAGTCAGACGCTGAGTTCATCAAGACTTCTACAGGCTTCTCTACAGGCGGAGCTACTTTTGAGGATATCGAGCTCATGGCAAAGCACATGGCTCCTGGAAAGCAGATCAAGGCTGCAGGCGGAATCGGTTCATTAGAGGATGCTCAGAAGTTCTTAGACCTTGGTGCACACAGACTTGGTACTAGCCGTGTTGTAAAGTGCGTAAAGGCATTAGAGAACTAGTTTTACACGTATAATATACAATCGTGTAAAAAGCATGAAAAAACAGTGATTTATTGTGAATTGTCAAAAATAATAAGACAAAACAATAAAAAACCGATATAATAAATGATGATATATTGCGCAATCTATATATTGACATTATTACGTACTTGAGGAGCTGTTTTTTTTATGGAAGGTAAGGTGAAACAACCAAAAGTTCAAATATCTCGCGATGGTCTTGAGGCAACAATTACTTTCGCCATTCCAGAGGGAGGAGCCCCACACGTGGATTATGCTCCAAATCAGCTCATTGCCATTCTTAACGGAGCAGGAGTTACCTTTGGAATAGATCAAGATGTTATATCCAGGCTTTCTGATAGCTTAATCTATCAAAAGCCTGTTGTTGTTGCGAGAGGATATAGCTGCGAGCAGGGCACACCGGGATATTTTGAATACCTTTTTGAAACAAAGCTCACTAAAAAACCTGTAATAAGAGATGATGGAACCACAGATTACATGAACATGAAAACCATCGAAACTGTTGAAAAGGGCGAGGCCATTGCGGTCTACCATGGAGCAGTTCAGGGTACCAGTGGCATGTCAGTCCGTGGCACTATTATTCCACCAAAGCCAGTTAGAGACCTGCCACCACTTACAGGTCGTGGTTTTGATAGAGATCCTGACAACATTACCTATCGTTCACAGATTGATGGAAAGATAGAGGTGCAGCAGGGGCGTGTTATCATTTCACCTGTTCATGAGGTAAATGGTGATGCAGATGTTACTACAGGAAATATAGATTTTAATGGCGACGTTGTTATAAATGGCGGCGCTCATGATGGTGTAATTATAAAGGCTGCCGGAAATGTTACTATCAAGGGTCTCGTGGAAAACTGCGAGATTTATGCAGGCCGAGATGTATTTCTCATGTCTGGAACAAAGGGCGGCGAAAAGACCATAATAGAATCTGGCGGTTCACTTACAGCTCAGTTTATGGAGTATGTGGTGGTGAATTGCGGAGGAAATATTACTGCAGACTACCTTTTCAAAAGCAAGGTTTCTTGTGATGGAAAGATAGAGCTCACAGGAAAAAAATCTTCTATTATAGGAGGTTTTGTTTCTGCTGTTCAGGGAATTGAAGTAGAGGAAGTGGGCAATTCCTTTGGAACAATTACAAATGTTGCTGCCGGTGTGGACAGCGAGAGAGTTGCGGCCATCGATAGAATGAAAAACCAAATCGAGGCCATCAATTCAAATGTTACAAAGATAAAAAAAGGCTTAGAGGTTTTTGAAACCCTGGGTCAGGAGCGTGGCGTTGATTATTCCAATGATCCTCGTCGTTTGCAGCTATTGCGAGTAAAGATTCGTGATGAAGCAGTCATCCTAAAGAATCGTGAAAGCTTAACGAAAATGGAAAATGTAATTAAAAAAGGTGAAAATGCTACCATAAAAGTGTTTAGAAATGTATACGCTGGTGTTAATATAACTATTGACGACCATCACACTCAGATTACTGATAACTACAATGGTATCGAGTTTTCTAAGACAGAAATTGGTGTGCGAATGGATAAAATTTAACAGGAGTTTTTTGTTGTGATTGATTTTGAAGAAGAATTAAAAAAATACGAGCCAGCTATTGAGGTCGAGCAGGCTGAAGAAGATATCAGAGCTAGAGATTTGACTGATTTGACAGACCTCTTATATAACATGACATCTCAGCAGCAGAGCGGCAACACTAAATAATTTGGTATAAATTGGAGAATAATAAATGCAGTGCTTTATGTGTGGTACCGAGGTTGGAAATGACAAGGTTTGTTACAACTGCGGTGCTGATATTTTGCTATATAAACAAATCATATACACATCTTATGTGTTCTATAATCAGGGCCTTGAAAAAGCAAAGGTTCATGATTTATCTGGAGCCATTGAGTCCTTAAAGAATTCCCTTCAGTATTATAAATATAATACTAATGCCAGAAACCTTTTAGGACTATGCTACTATCATACAGGAGAGGTTGTTAGAGCCTTAAATGAGTGGGTTCTTTCAAAGAATCTTCAGGAGGAAAACAATCCGGACGCTGATAGGTACTTGGCAGAAATTGAGAGTGATCCAGGTCTTTTAACAAAGACCAATTCCACAATCAAAAAATATAATCAGGCAATTGAATATTGTAAGGCGGGCAGCAGAGATTTAGCTACACTTCAGTTAAAAAAGGTCATCAGCCAGAATCCAAATCTGGTGAAGGCTCATCAGCTTCTTGCCCTTTTATATATACAGGATGGAAAATATGCAGATGCTAGAAAGGTGCTTGTTGCAGCTAATAAAATAGACAACAACAATACCACTACCATCAAATACATCCATGAGGTAAAGGCTCGTCTAAAGGAGCAAAACACAGGTAAGAGAAAAAAGAAAAATGATGTTATTTCATTTGCAGATGGAAATGAAACAATCATCATGTCTGAGAATTCCTTCAGAAGTATGTTGGACAATTCCAGAGCAAGCTTTTTAAATATACTTTTAGGATTAGTGGTAGGACTTCTTATTTGCTTTTTCCTAATAGTGCCTACTGTCAGAGACAACATCACAGATGAAAACACAAAGACGGTGCTGGCTTTAAATGAGGAGCTAAAGGAAGCAAAGAGCTCTAACAAGGCTTTAGAGGATGATAAAGCCTCTATGCAGTCAGAACTTGATGCATATGATAACAAGCAGGACGTTGCCACATCCTATGACAATCTTCTTGCAGCATCAAACTATTACAATGAAGGAGACACAGCTAGTGCAGCTGAGTACATTCAGCTAGTAACAAGAGATGTACTAGGCTCAGAGGGGAAAAAGTTTTACGACAACTTATACACATTAATTGCCCCTTCAATCGTAGAAAGCTACTACACAGATGGAAACAAGTTCTACCTTGATGAAAATTACGATAGTGCTATCACCAATTTCCAGAAGGTTGTAGATATTGATGAGACATATAACAAGGGCGCAGCAATGTTCTTGCTGGGAGATTGCTACAGATTAACAGGCGATACAGAAAACGCCCTCAAGTATTTTGAAAAGGTTGTTGAGCAATTCCCTAACAACCAATGGGGAAAGCAGGCTGCTAACTATATTGCAGCTGACGATACATCCCTAGAAGCATCAGAGGTAGGTGAGTAATTTGACAGATAAAGAACTTATTATAGAAGCAATGAAGGCTAGAGAGATGGCATACACACCATATTCTCGCCACAAGGTAGGCGCAGCCCTTGAGTGCTCAGACGGCACTATTTATCATGGCTGCAACATCGAAAACGCAGGCTATACACCAACAAACTGCGCTGAGAGAACAGCAGTATTCAAGGCAGTCAGTGAAGGAAGAAAGGATTTCACCAGAATCGCCATCGTAGGCGGCATGGACAATCTTAACAGCCTTCCAGTATGCGCTCCATGTGGAGTATGCCGTCAGGTATTGCGTGAGTTTGTTAATCCAAAGGAATTCAAGGTGCTTTTAGCAGCTGTAAACGGAGCTAAAAATGTGGAAACTATTACAGAATCTGATGTGGATTTAAAGGAGTTTACATTAGACGATTTACTGCCACTTGGCTTTGGTCCAGAAAACTTGGATAAAAAGTAATCAAAACTATAATTAATAATTGCTAAAATCTTGAAAAAATCGCGATTTATTTTTATAATTAAAATAGTGCTTTCATAGGGAAGGCAACGATTTTTTAGGAGGATAGAAAAGAATGAAAAAGAAGTTATTAAGCGTGCTTCTAGTAGCAGCTATGGTTTCTTCAGTATTTGTAGGATGTGGTTCATCTTCTTCTGATGGAAATTCAAGCGACGCTACAGCAACTGAGGGGGATTCAGAGTACAGAATTGCTATGATTACAGACTCTGGTGACATTACAGATCAGTCATTCAATCAGACAACATTTGAGGCTTGTGAAGCATTCTCAAAAGAGACTGGTGCAGATTTCCAGTACTTCAAGCCAACAGCTAACACAGATGATGATCGTATTGCAGCATTCGAGAATGCAGTAGCAGAGGGTTACAACGTAGTAGTTTGTCCAGGATATCTTTTCGCAGCTATGATCGCAGAGGTAGCTGATGATTATCCAGAGGTTACTATTATTGCTCTTGACTGCAGCGAGGGTGATTTCGCAGATGCAGGTATGACAGAGATTCCAGAGAACGTTTGTGCATTTACATATCAGGAAGAGCTTGCTGGTTACATGGCAGGTTATGCAGCTGTTAAGGAAGGCTACACAAAGCTTGGTTTCCTTGGCGGTATCGCAGTTCCAGCTGTTATCCGTTACGGCTACGGTTTCGTAGAGGGATGTAACGAGGCAGCAGTAGAGCTTGGCAACGAGTCAGACGTAGAAGTAAATTACGTATACGGCGGACAGTTCCAGGGTGATGAGGCTATTACAGCTACTATGGATTCATGGTACTCTAATGGCACAGAAGTAGTATTCGCTTGTGGTGGTGGTATCTTCACATCAGCTTGCGAGGCAGCTGTAAAGGCTGACGGCAAGGTAATCGGTGTTGATGTTGACCAGTCTGCAACAATCGATACACAGTATGATTCAGAAGGTCTTTGCATTACTTCTGCTATGAAGGGTCTTGCTGCTACAGTTGAGGCTACTCTTACAGATGTATTCGCTGGCAAGTGGTCAGATCACGCTGGACAGATTCAGAACCTCGGTCTTGTTTCTGGTACAGATGCTTCACTCAACTATGTACAGCTTCCTACAGATACATGGACAATGCAGAACTTCACAGTTGATGATTACAACACACTTGTAGCTTCTATGTACGATGGAACAATCAAGGTAGACGTAGACATCGAGAAGATGCCTGAGACATCTATCAAGGTTACAGAGTATGACAACATTCACTAATTAAATATTTAAAAACTTATTAATTAGTCTTTAATAAAAGGGGAAGGACTTATCCTTCCCTTTTTTATGAGTATAAGGGGATTTTTATTTTGCAAGATTATAGATACAGTCATTGAGGACAGTGATTGTATCTATGGTTTTGCAAGGGCGAATATGCTATGCTTAAATCAATATAATCAAGGTTTAGATACAGTAGTTATGGCTGTATCCCTATCCGCTTAGAAAGGTGTATTGCGATGGAAGATTATGTAATTGAGATGTTGCATATTACAAAAGAATTCCCAGGCATTATTGCAAATGATGATATTACTTTGCAGTTAAAACGTGGTGAAATTCATGCACTTCTCGGAGAGAATGGAGCTGGAAAATCCACTCTTATGAGTGTATTATTCGGTCTCTACACTCCAGAAAAGGGAGTAATCAAAAAAGATGGCAAAGAGGTTAAAATCAGCAACCCTAACGATGCCACAGCACTTGGAATTGGAATGGTTCATCAGCACTTTATGCTGGTAGATATTTTCTCAGTTCTTGACAACATTATTCTTGGCTCAGAGCCAAACAAGTTTGGATTCCTTACAAAAGATGAGGCTAGAAAGAAAGTCGTAGACTTATCAAACAAGTACAATCTTAAGGTAGATCCAGACGCAATCATTGAGGACATCACTGTTGGTATGCAGCAGCGTGTCGAAATCCTAAAGATGTTATACAGAGATAATGACATCCTTATTTTCGATGAGCCTACTGCTGTTCTTACTCCACAGGAAATCGATGAGCTTATGAAGATCATGAAGGAGCTTGCTGCAGAAGGCAAATCAATCCTTTTCATCACTCACAAGCTAAACGAAATCATGGAAGTAGCTGACAGATGTTCTATCCTTAGAAAAGGAAAGTACATTGGTACAGTAGACGTAGCTAACACTACAAAGGAAGAGCTTTCTTCTATGATGGTAGGTCGTAGCGTAAAGTTTGCAGTTGACAAAGCACCTGCAAATCCAGGAAAAGAAGTTCTTAAGGTAGAAAACGTATGTGTAAAGAGCAAGATTCATGAAAATGATTCTGTACACAATGTTTCATTTAATGTTAGAGCAGGAGAGATTGTTTGTATCGCAGGTATCGATGGAAATGGTCAGACAGAGTTTGTAGGAGCTCTTACAGGACTTGATGATATTTCTAGTGGTACAATCAAGCTTTGTGATGAGGATATCACAAAGAAATCTATCCGCTACAAGAATACTCACGGTATGAGTCATATTCCAGAGGACCGACACAAGCACGGACTTGTACTTGATTATTCATTAGAAGAAAACATGATTCTTCAGAGATATTTTGAGCCTGCATTCTCAAAGGGTGGCATCATCAAAAAGAATGATATGAGAAAATACTCTGATAGATTAGCAAAGGCATTTGATGTTCGTTCAGGACGTGGAGCAAAGACAATAGTTCGTTCTATGTCTGGTGGAAATCAGCAAAAGGCCATCGTTGCTCGTGAGATGGATAGAGACCATGAGCTTCTTATCGCTGTTCAGCCTACTAGAGGCTTGGACGTAGGAGCTATCGAGTATATCCACGAGGAAATCGTTAAAGAGCGCGACAATGGAAAAGCTATTTTACTAGTTTCTCTTGAGCTTGATGAGGTTATGAACCTTTCTGATAGAATTCTCGTTATGTACGAGGGAGAGATTGTTGGTGAGGTAGATCCAAAGAAGACAACTCTTCAGGAATTAGGACTTTACATGTCCGGCGCAAAGCGAGACAACGGAAAGGAGGCTAACTAATGGAAGAGAAGATTAGCTTTTTTAGAAGACCTGCTGTTCAGACCATTTTAGCATCGGTTCTTTGCGCAGTACTTGGTATTTTATTAGGATATATTATCCTTCTTACTATGAATGCAGAGCACGCTACGGAGGGTATTAGTGCCATCCTTACAAACTTCTTCAAGTTTAGCGGCAACACAAAGGTACTCATGAAGTACATGGGTTCCTTCCTTGTAAAGTCAATGCCACTTATCCTTTGTGCAGAGGCTATCTTGTTTGCATACAAGGCAGGCCTTTTCAACATTGGTGCAGCTGGCCAGTATACAGTTGGTATCATCGCCAGCTTATATACATCACTTGCACTTGGATGGAACTGGTTTTTCTGTGTTCTTGCAGCTGTTGCAGCTGGAGCACTTTGGGGATGCATCGCCGGAGTATTCAAGGCATTCTTCAACGTAAACGAAGTAATCGCCGGTATCATGCTCAACTGGATTGGCTTATACCTTTGCAACATCATCCTTGGCGGAGCAAAATGTATGGATCAGACAAAGTCTGAGACCTTTGACATTATGGCAACAAACCCATCAGCAGTACTTCCTGCTTTTATGACAGAATTTTTCGGTGGAAACAAATACACAACAATTGCTATTCCACTTACAATCATCATCGCAATACTTATCTTAGTAGTCCTCAACAAGACTACATTTGGTTATGAGCTAAAGGCTACAGGCCACAACAAAGAAGCTGCAAAATATGCAGGTATGAACGCAAAGAGAAACATCGTATTAACACTTGTTATTTCTGGTGCTATCTCAGGCTTTGCTGCATCTCAGCTTTATCTTACAGGAATGGAGCACTACACAATCTCTGCTTCAGTTCCAGGTATGGGATTCTCAGGAATCGCCGTTGCATTCCTTGGAGGTCTTCATCCAATCGGAACAATCTTTGCTGGATTGTTCGTTGAGTACATAACACTTGGTGGTCAGTACTTAAATACAAACTATTACAACCCACAGGTAGCTGACTTAGTTATCGCTATTATCATTTACCTTTGCGGATTCGTATTATTCTTTAAGTCATTTATTAATCGTCCAGGCAAGGTAAAGGTAAACGCCAACGCTGAGCCTGCAAATACATCAGCAAAAGCTGAAGAAAAGGAGGTGTAGTATGGCTTTACTTATTCAATACACCCTTATTTCATCAGCAGTACTTATTCTTGTTGCTTTGGGTGGTATGTTCTCAGAGCGAAGCGGTATTATCAATCTTGGTCTAGAAGGTATCATGGTATTTGGTGCTATGGCAGGTGCCATGGTTATGGTTCTTGCACCAGCTGATATGCCAAAGGGACTTATCGTAGTTCTTACTATTGGAGCAGCAGCCCTTGCAGGTATGCTTTCATCGCTCCTTATTGCAGTTGCTTGTATCAATTTCAAGGCTGATCAGACACTTGTAGGTACAGCCGTAAATATGCTTGCAACAGCAGCAGCTACTGTTATTATCAAGGCTTTCAACACAGTTCGTTCAAACGGAACAGACTTCTCTGCAAAGCTTGATTACAACAGAGGTTACAAGGCATTTATTATTCACACAAAGTATATTGATTTCAACTGGTTTGAGGTAGTTGCACTTGTTCTTCTTATTGTTGCTACTATCGTTTTCTACAAGACAAAGTTTGCTCTTAGATTACGTGCATGTGGTGAGCATCCACAGGCAGCAGATTCAGTTGGTATCAACGTATATGCTATGAGATACGCAGGTGTTCTTATCTCAGGATTCCTTGCAGGTATCGGTGGTATTATTTATATCGCAGCAGCCAACTCTACATGGCACTTTGATTATGGTGTAGCAGGTGCAGGCTTCCTTGCTCTTGCCGTTATGATCTTTGGTCAGTGGAAGCCAGAGCGTATCGCTTGGTCAGCTGTATTATTCGCTGTATTTAGATCACTTTCAAATGTATATACAGCTATCGGATTTTTACATGCACTTCCTATTTCAGGAACTGTATACAATATGTTCCCATATATCGTATCTCTTATCGTTCTTGCATTTACATCAAAGAACTCTAGAGCTCCAAAGGCAGAGGGTATTCCATACGATAAGGGCGCTCGCTAATATACTTGATTAAGCATGACATAATTATAGGAGTGGATTTTTCCACTCCTTTTTGTTATTTTATAGGTACTTATTAACATTAGTCAGGTGGAAAAATGAAGCAAATAAAAGTGGATGAAATAAAGCCAGGCATGGTTCTGGCCGAGAGAATTATCAGTCCCAAAGGCCAAATACTTGCTGACGTAGACACACCCATAACGGCCCAACAGCTTTTACATGTATACTATTACGGTATAGATAAGCTTTGGATTCAGGACAAAGATGAAGTATTAGAAAAACTGGATTTGGATGCTCCAGACGAATTCATTGGGGAGACCCAATCCTGGAGAATTTCAAATAGCCAGGAATATAAAGAGTTTAAAAAGGCCTATGACAATTGTGCCGTAAAGCTAGAGACTCTTATAGAGAATTTTATGAATAGACAAGGCTCCTTAAATGATGACGAGATCTTAGAAGACATTAGAACGGTATTCGAGCGACACGCCACTGGCCTAGGCATTATGGCTATGATGCTCAATATCCAGGAGCTGGACGCTAGTACCTACGAGCACATGATAAATGTGGCTATTATATGCAGAGTGTGTGGTGGATGGCTAGGCATTAAAGATGAAAAAGAGCTTGATGTGCTAACTATGTGCGGCTTGTATCACGACATAGGAAAGAGTCTTGTACCAAACGCTATTCTCACAAAGCCAAACAGGCTTACAAAGGAAGAATTCGCTAGAATGGCTGAGCATCCACTATTTGGCTATCATATACTATCAGACCACGATATCGATAGACGTATAAAGCTAGCAGCCCTTCAGCATCATGAGAGATGCGATGGCAGTGGATATCCGTATGGTCTCACAAAGGATTTCATAAATAAATATTCAAAGATAGTAGCTATAGTAGATGTCTATGATGCCATGACTGCAGACAGATGCTATAGGGCAGGCATTTGTCCATTTGAGGTGATAGCGCAGTTTCAGCGCGAGGCCAAGACCAAATATGATACAGAAACCTTAATGGTATTTTTGAGTAATATTGCAGAATCCTATATCAGCACAGGAGTGCTTCTATCTGACAATAGTCGTGGTGTTATAAAGATGATACATAGGGATGCGCTGGCTTCCCCACTAGTGCTGCTAGACACAGGTGAGTTCATTGACCTGCGTGAGCGCAACGACATATTTATAAGAGCATGCATATAAAAACGGAGGGTTTCTATTGGAAACTCTCCGTTAATTTTTTCTATCATATATGATATTCCTTTATAAAGCCTTATTTTCTAGGTCTCAATATAGGTAGATGAGCTGTAGGTAGAAACATTTTCTGCATAAGTGATAGATGTGCCACCGCTTGCGGCATTATTATTTGCACCTGACTGATAGGTGCCATTCTTCCAAGCTTCAAATTTGACTAGAACAGCGTCATAGGTCTTTGAAGAAATATCTGGTAAATCCTTGCCCCATGTTCCTGTGGCTTTCTCATAGCCTTCTTTAAAGGCATCTAAGAGCATATCTGCCTTTGAAGTGTCTCCGCCAGAAAGAGCAATTGCAAAATCAACGATGCGATCAGAGGTCTGATTTACACCCCAATATCCATCCTCGGAAATATCCTCCTTTGCCTTTGCAATGGTTTCAGGATCAGCATCAAATTTGCCCTCTGCCAGGAATTTCCACATGTCATCCTGAGATGCAATAGCAAATGTAGAGCCTTGTCCAGTGATTGTCTTCATAACAATCTCGTAAAGATTGCTAATCATCTTCTCCTGGTCTGCCTTTAATTGCTGCACAAGAGCAGAGCGGTCTGACTTGCTGTAATTCTCGATGGATTTGTCGTCTTCCTGGGATTTCTCAAAAACTGCTGCCTCATCAGTAAATTTAGAAGCATTTAGTTCTGATTTAGAAGCGCTGAATTCTAATGACTCTGTTACGGAACCATCGGAATTTGTAGTCTTTGTATAGGTACCCGCAATATTAGAAGAAACTGCGCTGAGAGTATTTACTTCCATAGTATAACCTCCTTGTTATGTGGCCAAAACATAAAAAACCATACGGAAATCCTTTTCCTATCTCTATTATCGGAAGCTTATTGAGAAAAATTAATCACTAGATTGTATTTAATTTAGTACAAAGACCTTGTAAAGCTGTAATATTTTTGTTAAAATTATCAAAGATTGAATACAAAAGACACGACTGTACAATATACATGGCTGTACAATTTAAAATCTTTTGAGGAGGAGCTTGCGGTTTAAGCTTATGGATAATATTTCGATAAAGGCATTAGCAAAGATAAATATAGGATTAGATGTTACAGGTATCAGAGATAATGGATACCATGACGTTCGCATGATTATGCAGACAGTCAATCTCTTTGACAATCTAGATATTTCTAAAAACAAGAGTGGTGATATTACACTCCGCACAAATCTTAGTTTTTTGCCAGTAAATGATGACAATTTATGTGTAAAGGCTGCAAAGCTTTTAATAGATGAATTCGACATAAAGGAAGGCGTCGATATCAAGCTATCAAAGCACATCCCTGTTGCGGCAGGTATGGCTGGTGGTTCTACAGATGCTGCTGCTGTTTTATTTGGAATGAACAGAATGTTTAGACTGGGACTTTCAAAGAATCAGCTTATGGAACGAGGTGTTCAGATAGGTGCCGATGTGCCATATTGTATTATGCGTGGTACAGCCCTTGCAGAGGGTATTGGCGAGGAGCTTACTCCGTTATCACCTATGGTAAAATGCCCTGTGCTTATCGGAAAGCCAGGCATTTCAGTTTCTACAAAGGCTGTATATCAGGCCCTTGATTCATGCTTTGACAAGGTAGAGCATCCTGATATAGATCAGCTTATTTTAGATATTCAAAACAAAGATATAAATGGCATATGCTCTCATATGGGAAATGTGCTGGAGGATGTGACTATTCCGATGCATCCGATTATTGCTGATATAAAGAAAAATATGATGGACAACGGCGCCATTGGTTCTATGATGAGCGGCAGCGGTCCTACAGTATTTGGCTTTTTTGAAGATATGAAGACAGCCAGAAAGGCAAAGGAAGCTTTGACCAAGACTGGTATGGTAAAACAATTGTATTTAACTACGATTTATAACAATCGTTGTTAGGGTTCCTCAGACGAGGTAGAATAGGAGACTTTTTTATGACAGAAAACTTAACTCTTCAAATGGATGAATATTTGCCACTTAGAGACGTTGTTTTCAACACTCTTAGGGAGGCAATCCTTAAAGGTGAGCTAAAGCCAGGAGAAAGACTCATGGAGATGCATTTAGCAAATAGGCTAGGTGTTAGTCGTACCCCTATTCGCGAGGCAATCCGTATGCTAGAACAAGAAGGCTTAGCAGTGACTATCCCTAGAAAGGGAGCACAGGTTGCTAAGATGACAGAAAAAGATTTACAGGATGTCTTAGAGGTGCGAGACGCTCTTGATGAGCTTGCCGTTACTTGCGCATGCAGACGTATGACAAACGAACAGTTCGTAGAGCTCAAAGAAGCTATGAAGGCCTTTGAGGATGCTACACGAACAGATGATGTCAGAAAGATAGTGGAGACAGATGAGGCATTTCATGATGTGATATATCATGCTGCTGCCAATCCAAAGCTTGAAAACATAATTAATTCTGCCAGAGAGCAGATGTATCGTTACAGATACGAATATGTAAAAAATCCATCAGTATATGCTCAGCTTATTGCAGAGCACAAATCTATAATTGAAGGTTTCGACAAACGTGATGAAGAAGCGTTAAAAGCTATTATGCATACACATTTGTCTAATCAGATAAATGCCGTTCGCAATTCAATTAGGGAGCAGGTATAATGACCGGCCAAAGCTGCGAAGTAAAGGTTCGCTCAAAGCAGACCATGGGAAAGGAATCTGAGATTACCGAGGAGGTATATCAGGGCACATACTTAGATAGAGGTGAGAAAAAATATCTTTCATATAAGCGCACCACTGAGGATGGCAGCGTAGACTGCCTACTTACAATTGGCGCCGGAAGGTTGACCATGAGCCAAACAGGCAGCCTCAAATCAAAGCTAGAATTTATCCCAGGTCAAACCACTAAAAATACCTATAGCACTCCTATGGGCAACATGACAATCCCAGTCTTTACAAGAGGATTGTCTGTACACGACAAAAAAGAAACTATAGATATTATGATAGATTATGATATTGCCATGGGCGATGCCATAGTTACAATGATGGAAATTACAGCAACATTAAAATAATCAAAAGACGTCGGAAGCTCCGGCGTCTTTTTTTAGTGCAGTTTTCGAAATATAATGCATAAGCGTTAGAAAACGTGTAAAATTACTCAGAGTAGTGATTTTAGATATAGGAGAATTTTTATGAGGAATATTTTAATTGTAGAGGACTCCAAGGAAATAGTAGATCTTATAAAGCTATATTTAGAGGGGGATGATATAAAAATTATTGATGTTGATAGTGGAAAAAAGGCTATCGAGATATTTAATAAAATGTCAATTCATTTGTTATTGCTTGATATTATGTTGCCGGAAATGAATGGGTATGAGGTAATAAAAGAAATTAGGAAAAACAGTAATGTACCTATTATTTTTATGTCAGCTAAAGGACAGGATGAGGATAAAATTTTAGGACTAAATTTAGGCGCAGACGATTATATAGTAAAACCATTTAATCCATTAGAATTAACAGCTAGGGTATATGCTCAGTTGAGAAGATTTTATAGTTTAGGTGCTTCTAATGATGTTGGACAGGAACAGATTAGAATCAATAATTTGGTGCTGGATCAGCGTGAGTGCAAATTGTTTAATAATGGTAAAGAAGTAGAACTTACTTATATGGAATATAAATTATTAAAGTTGTTAATGAATGAGCCAGGACGAGTATTTACAAAGAGCCAGATATTTGAAAACGTGTGGGAAGAGGAATACTCATATGCTGATAATACAGTTACGGTGTATATAAGTAAACTGAGGGAAAAATTAGAGGTGGATTCTAAAAATCCTAAATTAATAAAAACAGTAAGAGGGTTGGGATACAAATTTGAAAAAGCAAAAAATTAATACATATATTCAAAAGAAATTTATAATATTCTCATTAATTGTTGTTTTGCTGTTATTGATTAGTAGATTTTTGGTTGAAACAGTTGGTGAAATTGTTTTATCTAATTATATGTCTAATTTTTTTGCTGAAAAGGTTATCGATGAGAATTACGAGAATACAGATTTTTCTATGCTTAAGGATATCGATGGCTGGGTTACAATAATCGATGAAAACAATAATGTTGTTTTTTCCACTAATAAAGAAGAAAGAAAAACTTATGAGTGTAAAGATTTAATCGAATTACATGATGGTATAGAAATTATTAATGGAGAAAAATATTTTGCCACATCCAAGTTTTTTGAAAAAGATAATAAAGAATATTTGGGACTGATTTGTATTCCTAAAAAATATATTATGAGTACAGTGTCTTTATATAATACAGGATATTCTTTAAGATATGTTTTTTCTATTTTTATTGGTGGTGTTCTTTTCTTTGTTGTAGGGTATATTTTAACAGTTTATGGAATGGCACATGCTATAAAGAAAACTATATCAAAGCCTTTGCAGTATTTATCAAAAGCCTTTTCAAATGTAGCAGCTGGAGATTATGACACTAGAGCTGAATACAATGGAATATATGAATTTGAAACATTAAAAGAATCTTTTAATGTTATGGTATTAAAGCTACAGGAAATGACCAATAATCAAAAGAAATATCACCAACAAAGACAGCAGCTGTTTGCTGATTTAGGTCACGATTTGAAAACGCCTATTACCATTATTCGTGGCAATTCCATGGCACTTTTAGAAAAGGAATTACCAAAAGAGCAACAAGAAAAGCTATTAAAATCTATTAATGGAAACGCAGTTGATATAAATGATCTAATTGATTTTTTGGTATATTATACAAAGCTAGATTGTGCAGATTATGTGCTAAATTTAAGCGAATGTGATTTGGCGGAGTATCTCAGGCAAATAGTAATAGATAAGATTGATTTTTTTGATAATAACAATATTAAATTAGAAATAGATATTACAGAAAAATATATGCCAATTAATATTGATGAAAAAATGTTTAAAAGAGCTATTGAAAACCTATTAAATAACATTGTTCAACATAATCCTAAAGGCATAGAAGCATTAATATGCCTGAATGATAATAATAGAATAGTTATTGCAGATACTGGCGAAAGGATTCCTGAAAATATTATAAGCGATATATTTGAGCCTTTTGTAAGTGGCAATACATCAAGAAATTCTTCAAACCATAATTGTGGATTAGGTTTATCTATTTCAAAGAAAATAATAGAAAAGCATGGTGGTAAGTTAGACCTGGTTCAAGAATATGGACATTATACAAAGGCATTTATAATAGATTTACAATAGATTTTAGTGGTTTTGAAAGCCCTCTTTACTGAAAAAAACAGTAAAGAGGGTTATTTTTATGTAATTTTAACAATTCATAATAATGATTTTAATAATAGGACGATAGAATACAATCATCAAATAAAGATAAGTTTAGAGATATTAAAATTCGATTGGAGTGTCGTGATGGGAAAGCTATCAGTTAGGAATGTAAGCAAAAATTATGGAGAAAAAAAGGCTCTAAGTAATTTATCGATAGAAGTAAAGGGCGGCGAAATTGTTGGCTTAATAGGCAAGAATGGTGCTGGTAAAACCACATTACTTAATATCATAGCTGGTAATATTTATTGTGATTCAGGAGCAATTTATTATGATGACATAAATATTCTTGAAAACAATGAACCGAGAAAAGATTTCGGGATTTTGATAGAACCAGCATTTTTAGATTATTTGAATACAGAAAGAAATCTTCAGCTGTTACAGAATGCAATGGGAATATGGGATAAAAAATATATTAGATCTCGTACTAAAGAAGTACTTGAAATCGTAGGGCTTGCTGGTAAAGAAAAAAAGTATGTAAAATCATTTTCTTTTGGCATGAAGCAGCGTCTTGGTTTTGCCCAGGCATTACTTAATGGTAATAAGCTTTTAATATTGGATGAGCCTTTTGTTGGACTAGATATTAAAGGTAGAGAAATGGTTAAAGAATATGTAAAGCAATATGCCAGAACAAATAATGTTGCTGTTATTTTTTCAGATCATAATTTGGATGAGGTTAGGAGTCTCTGCGATAGAGTTGCAGTTATTGCTGATGGTGAAAAGAAATATGATGGTGAAGTATATAGCAGAAAAAAATATGAAATTACAGTAAGTAATATTAATGAAGCATTAATAAGAGACATAGAAAGATTGTCTGATAGCTTTATAGAAATGGTGGATAATAAAATTGTATTGAATAATAAAGATTCAATAAATGAAGTAATAGCATTACTCGGTGAAAATACGGTAATAAAGGATGTAAATATTATTGATGATTCTTTAGAAAGGTTTTTTGAGGCATGATAAATTTAATAAGAATAGAGTTATTTAAAATAGTTAAGAGAAAAGATTTTTGGCTCATGTTATCTATGATTTTTTTACCTATTATGTATGCTGTAGGTTTATCCAACAATGCGGAGTCGTTTTCATACGAAGGAACGGAGAGAGTGAGCGCTCTGGGCTATGCGTCAGAAATGATGGTTTTTGTATACATGTGTTTTATATATTTCATTATATTATCAGTATGCGTTATTCGTTCATTAAAAGGTGAAATAGAAAATAAAAGTATTTTATTATATGTTCAGCGAGTTAAAAATAGAAAAGATATTTATAGCTCAAAGTTCATAGCATATATATTACTTCTTCTAGTAATCACTGTGTTATTTATTATGACATCTATTATTTTCTATAAGTCATTACTTGTTCAGAGACAAGATGTGGCCTCAGGTCTTTTGCTACAATCTGGAGAATTAGTAAGTATAAGTTGTACCATTATTTCCATTATATTGTGTTTTATTTTTACGATAAGTGTCGCTTTATTTTTAAGTGCGTGGCTAAAGTCATTTCAGGCCATGGGAGTATTCATCTTTCTATGGTTAGGCCTGATGTACGTTAAAGAATTCACTGTTGTTAATTATTTGGCTCCAATTCATTATGTAGAGTTAATTATAAATACTGAAAATAATTCGGTCGCTATAAGACAATCGGTGTATTTAATGCTTCTAGTTTGCGTAGTTTCCCTACTATGCTATGAGCTTGGATATCGTAAGTTT
The DNA here is from genome assembly GCA_024693775.1 of Pseudobutyrivibrio sp. Lineage (GTDB taxonomy): Bacteria > Bacillota > Clostridia > Lachnospirales > Lachnospiraceae > Pseudobutyrivibrio. The sequence goes on along the minus strand of JAILKL010000083.1, from coordinate 539 downwards.
GTGAGGAGCGATTTATGATGAGAAGCCCCCAAGGGTTAGAGATTAATAATCTAGCCGTTGGGGGTCTTTTTAATCTTGTTATGAATTTGTTTTTACAAGTCAATTGTCTAGTAGAATATTAAACCGATTGATTTTTAATAATTTCAAACCCCAGCTTCATTGCCTTATCAGGAATGTCGGGCTTTGCTATTTTTTCCAATAGGAAGGTGGCACCTTCGACACCGCATTCCCTGTAATAAAAATGTACTGTAGTAAGGCTTGGGGAAAGAATAGAAGATGGTTTACTTTCTCCAAAGCCTGCAATGGCAATGTCATCAGGAATCTTTATATTGTTTTCGTTTAGGTATTTGATGGCACCTAAAGCTATTGTGTCTGTGGCGCATAAAATTGCATCAAGTTCTGTATTTTGATTGAGCAGAGTTTGAATATTATCATAGCCATTATCCATGTTAAATGGACCGATTTTAATTGAGTCGGCAGGGAGCGTAATATTATGCTTTGCCAAGGCATCAAGAAAACCTTTCTTTCTATTTACACCT
>JAILKL010000034.1 GCA_024693775.1 Pseudobutyrivibrio sp. | reverse complement strand
TTTTGTATAAAAAACCTCTAGTTTTTTCTATTGTGAAAAGATTGTGAAACATAGGGAAGTTTGTTACAATTTTAGGTATGAATGAAAATATTAAGTTTTCCGTAATAATACCAACATACGGGGTTGGTGAGTATATTGGGGATGCACTTGGTTGCCTTATGATGCAGACCTACGATAACTTTGAGGTTATTGTGGTGGATGATTGCTCACCTGATAATTCAGGTGAAATAGCGAGAGGTTTCTTGGAGAGAGACGATAGATTCATCTATGTGAAGCATGAGGAAAATCAGGGGGTATCAGCGGCCAGAAACACAGGTATAGAGCGTGCTACTGGAGATTATATTTTGTTCTTGGACCCAGATGATTTGTATGAGAGAAATCTTCTAAGAGTGTGCGCAGCTGCTTTGGAGAGAAATCCTGTGGATTTGCTAGTGTATAGCTTTACAGAGGATTATAGGAGTGCCACTACTGGAAAGATTGAGTACATGAAGGGTGTTACTCTGGAAGACTTAGATTATGATGACGATATGGTTACCACAAATGATCCGGTGACTATTCATAAGCTGGCTATGCAGATGGAGGGGATTACCATGCTAGGTTATCCTTGGAACAAGGCGTACAAGGCCAGCATTATCAAGGAAAATGGTTTGCATTTCCAGAAGATAAAGCATGTGGAGGATATCCTTTTCAATTGCGATATGCTAGATCATATTTCCTCGCTGACTATTTTAAATGACGTGCTTTATCACTATCGAAATCAGGGCCAGGTACGACTTACTGGCGGTGATATCGAGGATTATTTTGATTTGCAAAAGATTCGTATTCAGCGTATTTACATGCAGCAGCAGAGCTGGAAAACCTGCGATTTTGATGCTCTTGGTATTTTATCAAAGGAATACTTCCGCAGCTTTCAGTCGGCTATGGTGAGACAGCTGGAGTCAGGACGAAAGACAGACGAGATAATCGAGTGGTGCAAAAACGAGGCTGACACCGATGCTTATAGAGAGTTTAGAAAGTATTTGCCAGATGATTCAAAGACTGTAAAGATGCTTTACAAGCCACTGGCAGAGGGTATGTTTGGCACAGCCTTAAAGAGAGCTCGCTTGATGAAATACACAAAGCAGTATTTCCCAATGGTGTTCAATCGTGCAAAGCAGCTCCGTTAGGCCCCTTTTACTATTCACTCTCTTGTAGACTACGAAATTATCCAAGATACCTGCTGTTTATTCATAGCTTGGAGCACCTTTATGGGGCCATATAGACCACCCTGAAACAAACAATTCGAGAAGAATTTTTAAATTATCTTAATGGGTAAAAGCGCGTATGTATGGGTGTCCTTCTACGCGTTTTACTATTCGAAAGGACTGTACGTACAAAGCAGACACTTTAGGTTATATAAAAAGCCCCTACAACCAAGCAGTATATAATTGCCTTCATTGGTCGTGGAGCCTAAGAAACAATACGAAACGAATTACTTGATAACGGACACCATGCCAGATTCACGTCCGTGTTCAGCCGGCATTCGCCTCGCCGTCCATGGCTCGGCGTGTCTGTTATCTACGTAATTCGTTTCTTTGTTTCTAAAACTCCACTTAAAATCAGGCAATTATTATCCTGCTTGGATTGTAGGGGCTGATTTAATTAAAAAATATTAGTGTCTGCTCTTTGTACGAACAGTCCTGCTAGAATTGTAAAACCGTTAGACGAACACCCATTTATAAACATACGCGATTACCCATTTAGATAATTAAAATTCTTTGAGAGTTTGTTCCAGGGTGGTATATAGGGGCCTCGGCAAGTATTCTAACTATGTAAGAGAACCGCAGGTAATTTTTAAAAATGCTTATTGCAAAGCGCACAAGCAGATGGTGTTCGTGCACAGCCTCCCTTGGCTGTTTCTCTGAAATCTGTTGGTAAACGCTTTCCTACAGCATACATACAATCTAACATTTCATCTAAAGGTATCATCTGTGTAATACCAGCAAGCGACATTTCAGCTGCCACAAGCGCATTTGCTGCACCTGATGCATTTCTATTTTGGCAAGGATATTCAACCAATCCTAGTACTGGATCACATATTAATCCAAGCATATTCATAAGTACTGTAGATGCCGCATAGGTACATTCTCTTGGTGTACCTCCCATAAGCTCAGTTGCCGCGCTTGCTGCCATTGCAGCTGCAACTCCTATCTCAGCCTGACATCCGCCTACAGCGCCAGAAACAGTAGCGTTTTGCATAGCCAAATAGCCGATAGCACTGGCATTAAACATCGCATCTATAATTCTATCATCAGAAATCTTGTACTCTTCTTGTAAAGCCAACAATACTCCAGGTAAAACTCCAGAAGAACCTGCTGTTGGAGCTGCAACTATTAGACCCATTGAAGCATTAACCTCTAGCACTGCCATAGAATAGGTTATAGCCTTTGACATAACATTTCCTACTATGCTCTTGCCCTTCGCTCTATGCTCGTTTAATTTCTTTGCTTCACCGCCAATTAAACCACCCATAGATTTTACAGCTGTTTTAGTAGGTGTAGTCGCAGACTCTTTCATAATATTCCAAGCATTTTTCATCTTGTATATTATCTCATCCTCTGTTGTCTCAAACTGACTACACTCTCTTTGTTTCATAACCTCTGATATGCTAAGACCTTTTGTCTCACATATCTTTAGCATCTCATCTGCTTTCTTAAAATCCATATCTAGTACCTCTATATCTGCACAAGCATTACGTCTTCTACATTTTTATTTTGCATAATTGCTTCTTTTAAGTCTTCTGGTAATGAGCCATCTGTTTCTACTATAGTATAAGCTCTCTCGTGCTTGCCTTCTCTGAACAATTTCATAAATGCAATATTGATATTTCTATCGCTTAAAGCACTAGCAATATGCTTTATAACACCTGGCATATCCTTTTGTACAACTATTGCTGCACTATATTCACCTGTGAACTCAACAGGAACTCCATCAATCTTTACGATTCTACATTTACCACCACCGATTGATTCTCCTCGAACATCTAATGCCTTACCCTGTGCTGTAATGATATGAATATCCACTGTATTAGGGTGAACATCTGTCTCTTCTTCATTTATGATAAATGAATATTTTACACCCCTATCCTCTGCAATTTTAAAGGAATCTCTTATTCTTTTATCATCTGTATTGAATCCCAGTATGCCACCAAGCAACGCCTTATCTGTACCATGTCCATGATATGTCTTGGCAAATGAACCATACAATGTAAATTCTACCTCTTTTATATTTCCACCAGCCATCTTCCATGCCAAATATGCTATCGAACTAGCACCTGCTGTATGCGAGCTGGAAGGACCTATCATATTTGGTCCCAATACGTCAAACACACTAATATTACTCATATGTCCTCCAAAGTAATTTAAAAAATATAAAAGGTCCGACAAAGAACATCAGACCTTTTTAATGACTAACTTATGCCGCCTTTATTTTCTCTTTCCCATTATGGGTTCCTTTTTCCGGTTTGTAAATAAATTTTTTGTATATTGTATCAACTACAACACTAATTGCATTATCTCCTGAAATATTACATGCTGTTCCGAAAGAATCCTGTGTTATATAAAGAGCAACCATTATTGCACAAATAGCGCCATCTGGATCACCTGCTTCTGCACCAAATATCATATATAAGAATGGTAGCGCTGTCATAATTGAACCACCTGGTGCTCCTGGACTAGCTACCATAGCAATACCAAGTGTGGCAATAAATGGAACTACAGTGCTAAGACTGATTGGTAAATTGTTCATTAAGCAAACCGCTGTAGCACAAGCTACGATAGTAATCATCGAACCGCACATATGAATGTTTGCGCATAGAGGAATAACAAAGTTTCTAATCTGTTCACTTACACCATCATTTGCAGCACACTCAAGATTTACAGGAATAGTAGCTGCTGAAGACTGTGTACCAAGTGCTGTAGCATATCCTGGTAACTGATTTTTAATAAGCTTGAATGGATTCTTGTGTGAAATAGTTCCTGCAATTGAAAATTCAACCAAAATAGCTGCCCAATGCATTAATATAACGACTAAGAATACCTTCCATAAAATACCAAGGATTGCAAATGTTTTACCTGAACGTGTCATATCTACAAATGTACCGCAGATATAAAGTGGAAGTCCTGGAATAATTGTCTTATGTAGCACTGCATCAATCATTGCTGAGAAATCATGCATTCCATTGTAGAGAGTATCTCCCATAGTTTTGTTTCTAAGTATCGACATTGAAAGTCCCAACATAAATGCAAAAACTACTGCTGACATTGTATCCATCAAGGCTGGAATACTAATGGTCAAATATGGACTTACTGAATTATCTGCTGTTGCAGCAATCTGAGTCATTGCCTCTGGACTCATAAAGCTAGGGAACAATGCACTTGAAACAATATACGATGTTGAACCAAATACAAGTGTTGATCCATAAGCAAGAGCCACAGTAATCAATAATAATTTGCCTGCACCCTGTGATAGATCAGCAATTCCCATTGAAACATACGCTAATATCATAAGTGGAATAACAAATTTTAAATAACTGCTAAAAACGCCAGATACTGTAACTACTAATCTGCACACTGTCTCTGGCATAAATTGTCCAATAACAATACCTAAAACTATTGCAATTATTAGTTTTGGTACTAATCCCATTTTCTTTTTTTTCATGATACACCTAACCCCCAAGTGTTTTTTCGTTTTTGTCAACTCGGCCGCTGTATTGACTTATTTCTTGATATCATTCTATAATGATTATCTCGATTAATCAAATTCATGGTTTTAATTATATCTATTAATATTTTTAATAACAGGACGGAGTTCTATGGAAATCAGACAAATAATCAGCTTTACAAAAATCGCACAGTTTCAAAGCTTTTCCAAGGCAGCTGAGACTCTTGGTTATTCTCAAAGCACTCTCACAGTGCAGATACAACAGCTTGAAAAGGAGCTAGATACCAAACTATTTGATAGAATTGGAAAGAAAACTATACTCACTCCACCAGGAGAGAGATTTTTAAAATATGCACACATTATTTTAGCTGATATAAATGATGCAAGCTTGGCACTAAAGGATGATAGTGAGCTTTCCAACGCTTTAAGAATAGGTGTTACTGACTCTGTATGCTTTTATAAGCTACCACCTATATTAAAATATTTTCATGAACACTATCCAAAGGTAAATATAAATATCACCATCAATGACACCGACCAGCTCATCGATAAAATGGATACCGGAGAGGTAGATTTCATTTATATTCTCGACCAGCCATGCTACAACAATAATTGGATTAAAGAATTGGAAGCAAAGGAATCCATCGTGTTTGTGGCATCAAGCAACAATCCTCTCGCTCAGACAAAGGATATAGAATTAGATGACTTGCTTACACAATCCTTTATACTACCTGAGGCAAACTCAGTTCATAGACGTGCACTGGACAATATGCTCTCAGCTAGAGGATATCTTTTTAAACCTTTCCTAGAAATTAGTTCCATAGAATTCATTCAGCATATGCTGCGAGACAGCAACTTCATCAGTTATCTGCCTTATTTTACGGTGGAAGAGGCTGTGCAGGCAGGCTTCCTATCAGTACTAGATGTAAAGGATTTTCACGCTTCTATGTACAGACAAATCTTTTATCATAGAAACAAATGGAAAACTAAAGAAATGACCGAATTTATGCGTTTGGCAAATGAAATGTAAAAAAGGGCGTCCCACAATTGTGGAACGCCCTAAACTATTTATTTCAGTGCAACTGCAATTGAAACACCTATATTTTCATTATATGGAATCATGGTAGCCTGCAACGCATGATATATATCTGGTTTTCCTGGCCAAACTGTGGATATCATGTTGTTATTTCTATCCAGCTGGTGGAACCAGGAACCATTTTCATGATCTAAAACCTTGGTATCCAGGTATTCCATAAAGGCTGCATAATCTTCCTTGTATTTTTCATTTTCAGTTACCCTATATAATACGGCCGTTGTATTTATTGCCTCAGCTAAAGTCCAGTGCATCCTATCGTGCACTACAGGCTTTCCCTCCCAATCTGTGGTGTAGCATATGCCAGGTGCACCGTCTACATTCCAGCCATCAGAGATTGCTCTGTTATAGAGATTCTCTGCCACCTTTATATAATCCTTTACATTTTCGCTGTCCTCACCGTGTGTGGATACAGCCCACTGGATTATTAATCTAGCCCACTCTATTCCATGACCCGGTGTAGCGCCATAAGGCTTGAACTGGTCGTCAGGCTTTTCCTTATTGCACTGCAAATCAGGTTTCCAGCTATCACTGAAATGCTCTGGAATACGCCAATCATTATTCTTGGCCCAGCATATAACATTATTAATAATACGCCCTGCACGTACCCTGTAATTTTCATTTTCAAGGGCATCTGCTACAGCTAAGAAGGCTTCAACGCTGTGCATATTTGCATTTAACCCTCTATATTCATCCAGCTTTGTGAATTCTGTATTCCAGGTATCCACCGCCAGTCCCTGATCCTCGTCCCAGAAAAATTTGTCATAAATAAAAAGTGCTTCTTTTAACAATTCTCTGGAATCAGGAAGTCCGGCTGTATAGGCAGAGGTGGCTGCCAATATAACAAAGGCATGAGCATAGCACTGCTTTGTCTCAAGAATGCTTCCGTCCTCCTTTATCCCTGCAAACCAGCCTCCATGCTCCTTATCATGAAGCTCATCTAATAAGCCATTTATAGCGGCTTCTGCCAGCTCCTTGCTACCATCCTGCCCCATCATAACTCCCATGGAATATACATGAGCCATACGACTGGTTATCCAGGTTTCTCTGGGCCTATCCTTCCATGGAGTACCATCATCACCTAAGTAATATGAGCTTCCGCCAGGGGAAGGAAAATTTTTGCCAAAATCCAGCAATTCTTTTCGCATAGCCCTGACAAAAGCTTTGTTTTCCGCTGTGTCCAATACATATTTTCCCATAGCTTCGCCTTTCCAAATAATGTAACTACCCCTTATTTTTAATTTATCACACCCTCTTTTATAATTGAATATTTCTAGGCAAATATGCATTTTCTTGTGCTAAATAATCAAAAAGTCCATGCGACAAATAGTAAAGATTACTATTGCACATGGACTTAATTTTTAAACTATATTAAAACAATTCCTTTACTGTTGGGTAAAGCTTCTTGAATTCCTGATATCTTTCTTCGTATTTACGAACAAGCTCTGGATCAGGCTCAACTGTGGTCTTAACCTTTACAAGCTTCTCACAAGCTTCCTCTACTGAAGAGTACTCTCCGCAGCCTACTGCTGCAAGAATAGCTCCACCAAGGCCTGGTCCCTCTTCATTTTCCAAAATATCCAGCTTTAAATTCATAACCGAAGCAATAATCTGCTGCCATAATGGAGATTTTGCTCCACCACCGCAAATCTTACTTCTCTCAATCTTGATACCCTGTGAACGGGCTACCTCAAGAGAATCACGAAGACCAAAGGCAACGCCCTCAAGTACTGCCTGTGTCATATCCTCACGAGTTGTATCCATAGACATGCCGATAAACATAGCACGTGCGTCTGGATTGTTGTGTGGGCTACGCTCTCCCATAAGGTAAGGAAGATAGAATACATGGTTTTCGCCAAGCTTCTTGATACCGGCCTGCTCTGCTGGATAATCCTTTGTCTTTAGAATCTCATCCATCCACCATTTATTACAGCTAGCTGCTGAAAGCATGCAGCCCATAAGATGATAGCCACCATCAGCATGGTCAAAGGAATGAAGTGCATTAACTGGATCTACTGTAAAGTTTTTGCTTGAGATAAAGATTGTACCAGATGTACCGATTGAAAGATTGCATTTGCCCTCTCCAACTGTGCCTGTACCTACTGCAGCTGCTGCATTGTCGCCTGCACCTGCAATTATCTTTACATCATTTGTAAATCCAAGCTCTGCTGCAACATCAGGCTTGATTGTTCCAACAACCTCATAGCTCTCATATAGCTTAGGAAGCTGGGCCTCTGAAACATGGCAAATATCCATCATTTCCTTGCTCCAGCATCTATTCTTTACATCTAGCAAAAGCATACCGCTGGCATCTGAGTAATCTGTGCAAAAGCTTCCTGAAAGCATGTATGCCACGTAATCCTTTGGAAGCATAATCTTTGCAACCTTTGCCCATAATTCTGGCTCATTTTCCTGCATCCAAAGAATCTTTGGAGCCGTAAAGCCTGCGAAGGCAATGTTTGCTGTGTACTGAGAAAGCTTATCCTTTCCAATAACATTGTTAAGATACTCTGTCTCTTTACCTGTACGTCCATCATTCCAAAGAATAGCTGGACGAATAACATTGTCATCAGCATCAAGTGTTACAAGTCCATGCATCTGGCCGCCAAAGGAAATACCTGCCACCTGGCTCTTATCAACTTCTGAAGTAAGTTCCTTGATACCAGCAATTACCTGTGCCCACCAATCCTCTGGCTTTTGCTCCGACCAGCCTGGATGTGGAAAGCTAAGGGCATATTCCTTCGAAACGATTTTTTTAATATCACCGTTTCCTTCCATAAGAAGGAGCTTTACGGCAGAAGTACCTAAATCTACTCCTATATAATACATAATATTTTTCTCCTATTCTAAAAATGGCTGGCCAAAGCCAGCCAAATTTACTAATTTTTAAGCGAATGGATTCTCTGTTGGATAACGTACGCCTGCTGGCTGGTTGTATCCAATCTCGTCAACCTCTACACCGATGTACTTGAATACCTCATAAAGAGCCTTTCCATAGTGTCCAAAGGCAACTGCTCCGTGATGTGGGAATCCCTTTTCGATGAGCCAATGACGATAAAATCTGCCCATCTCTGGAATAGCAAATACACCAATAGAACCAAATGACTTTGTAGCTACAGGAAGAACCTCACCATGTGCGATGTATGCACGAAGGATGTTGTCAGCTGTAGACTGTAATCTATAGAATGTGATTTCACCTGGAGCGATATCTCCCTCAAGTGTACCATTTGTAACCTCTACAGGAAGTGAACGAGCCATGATCTTCTGATTTCTCATCTCGCAGAATGCAAGCTTTCTAGAGCATGTATTTCCGCAGTGGAATCCCATGAATGTATCCTCAAGTGTGTAATCTGTCTTACCCTTGATTTCCTCGTTGTACATATCCTTTGGTACTGAGTTGTTGATATCAAGAAGAGTTACAACATCCTCTGAAACAACTGTACCGATGAACTCTGAAAGACATCCATAAATATCAACCTCGCAAGATACAGGGATTCCTTCACCTGTAAGACGTGAGTTAACATAGCAAGGAACAAATCCAAACTGTGTCTGGAATGCAGGCCAGCACTTGCCAGCAATTGCTACGTATTTACGATATCCCTTGTGATCGCGAACCCAATCCTTAAGTGTAAGCTCATACTGAGCAAGCTTAGCAAGAACCTCTGGCTTCTTGTTACCAGCGCCAAGCTCCTTCTCCATATCAGCAACTACCTCTGGGATACGGGCATCGCCCTCATGCTTATTAAATGCTTCGAACAGATCAAGCTCTGAGTTCTCCTCGATCTCAACACCGAGATTGTAGAGCTGCTTGATAGGTGCATTACAAGCAAGGAAGTTAAGTGGACGTGGTCCAAAGCTGATAATCTTAAGGTCTGAAAGAGCGATTACTGCACGAGCGATTGGCTCGAACTCGTGAATCATCTCAGCACAATCCTCAGCATCACCTACTGGATACTCTGGGATGTAAGCCTTAACATTTCGAAGCTGTAAGTTATAGCTAGCATTAAGCATACCGCAGTAAGCATCTCCTCTACCATCTAAGAGGCTGTTGCCAGACTCCTCAGCTGCAGCGATGAACATCTTAGGTCCATCGAAGTGCTTAGCAAGAAGTGTCTCTGAAATCTCAGGACCAAAGTTACCAAGATATACACAAAGTGCATTACATCCAGCCTTCTTGATATCCTCAAGAGCCTGAACCATATGAATCTCACTCTCTACGATGCAAACCGGACACTCGTAGATGTGCTCGCTACCATACTTCTTAGTATAAGCTTCGATAAGAGCCTTTCTTCTATTAACTGATAGACTCTCTGGGAAGCAGTCACGTGATACTGCTACTACACCAATTTTGACATTAGGCATATTTGTCATTGTTATTACCCTCCTTTTACATGGGTACCTTCTAAATATAAAAAGCCCCTAGAACATTTACTTGATAAGC
>JAILKL010000021.1 GCA_024693775.1 Pseudobutyrivibrio sp. | reverse complement strand
ATGAAACAAAATGAGAAGCTGTATATCCAAGTATCAGATAATATTTCTGATTCAGATACATTGGAAAGAGAGCTGTCTCCACTAAGAGCGATAAAAGATGCATATCCTAAGATTTTGATAGCGAATACAAAGCATGATGATTATGACATAGAAGGAATAAAGGTACTAGATTTAACTAATTGGTTAATGAGATAAAACTGAGCTTGTAGCGTTGGAAGCAGTCCACAAGAAGTCATAAATTAATAAGGACAACACATAGACCAGTTCTCTCAAATAGTGACCAGTCAAAGTCTTTATCTGGGACAAAATCATCCATGTAGTCGCAGATTTTGACCTGTGCATCTTTAAAAGGTATAATGGTCAAGATTATATTTAAAAGGAGTAGAAAATGAGAATAGCAGTTACATACGAGAATGGACAAGTGTTCCAGCATTTTGGACATACAGAAGAATTTAAGGTATACGAGGTAGAGGACGGTAAGGTAGTTTCTTCTGAGATTATCGGTTCTGACGGACAGGGACACGGAGCTTTAGCTACACTTCTTAGCAGCAAGTCAATCGACGTGCTTATCTGCGGTGGAATCGGCGGCGGAGCCCAGGCTGCACTTAGCGAGCAGGGTATTGAGCTTTGCGCTGGCGCATCAGGAGATGTTGATGCAGCAGTCGAGGCATACCTTAAGGGTGAGCTTATCAATACTGGTGTAAATTGCGACCACCATGGCGAAGGTCACACATGTGGCGACCATGAGGAAGGCCATAGCTGTGGAAGCTGCCATAGCGAGTCAGAGCTAAAGGGTAAAAATGTTGGTAAGACATGCCGTACACATTACAGAGGTACTTTTAATGATGGTACACAGTTTGATTCATCTTATGACAGAGGAGAGCCATTAGAGTTCGTTTGCGGTGCAGGCATGATGATCAAGGGATTTGATGCTGCAGTAGCAAATATGGAGGTTGGCGAAAAGGTAGATATTCACCTTATGCCAGAGGAAGCCTATGGAATGCCTAGCGAGGATGCAATCTTCACTGTAGAAATTGCTGCACTTCCTGGTTCAGAGAATTTAGAGGTAAATCAGCAGATTTACTTACAGGATCCATATGGTAGACCATTCCCAGCAAAGGTTACAGCAAAAGATGACAAGAACATTACTTTTGATGCAAACCACGAAATGGCTGGAAAAGAGCTCAACTTTACAATCGAGCTTGTAGAAGTATTATAAAAAATTGAGAAAGAGACCTTCGGGTCTCTTTTTTAATATCTGATTTTAGTTTTTTCACATTTAGATGTTATATTCTCTGTAGGTGTTAAAATTTGGAGGTAAAATGAATACATTAACGACAAAGGATAAAATACTGGCTAATATTGCTGGGGTGGTTGGAATAATAATTATTGTTCTGACCATTGGAGCTATATTTGAATCGCTTCAGTTATATAGAGTTTTGCCTGTTTATGCAGCCCAGCTTGTGGTGGGAGCTGCTACAGCAAAATATGGGTTTTTTGATTATAAGAAATATGAGCAAACTTACTTTCAGGGACTAATTTACACATATGGAGCGCTTGTTATCTTAAGAGTTTCCACCATATATGGAGATGGCGACAATCCTTTGCTTGGCATTATTGTAAAGGTGTTATTATGTGCCCTGATTTGCACAACAGTTTCCTTTGCAGCCCATTTGGATTCCAGATTTAGGACCACATGGCTATCTATAATAGCAATAGTGCTAGAAATAGTTAGTGGAATTCTATTTTCCTATAATTACATGCAGGGAGTTCCAAGTACAACGTTTATATACTCAATGCGTTTTGTGGGAACGGCAATAGTTATTATATTATTTTTGTTTAATAGATTTAGAGTTAGATTATTAGATATCAAAAGATAGTTCGATTCTCCATATATTGTGGATTTTTAATGATTACTATACAAAACATGGTGATTAGTGTTAAAATTACAATATATATTATGTGTTAATACTAGAAACTGGAGACTTAATAATGTTAATGACACTTTCAGGGGGAAATAATATGAAGGAGAAGGATAGAACTAGGAACAGAAGGCATGTAAATTCTAGTATTCCTCCGCTAAAAACTGCGGAGATAAAATCTATGTCTGAGTTAATGCATCTATCTAAAGATATCAGTCGTATCGAGATGGATTTGGAGCGACTGACCTCCAATATAAATCGTTATGGAGACAGGCAGGACGATAGATTTAAGGGGATAACCAAAAGCATTTCTGACCTAAAAGAAAATCTAGATTATGTTACTCCAATGAGCAAACATATTGAAGACCTAAATAATGGAGTAAAAAAATCTTTAGATGAAAAGTTCCAGGGCAAAACCATGACAGACATTGATTCAAGAATTAGTGTTTTGACCGGACTTTCTATATTAAATGCAGCATGTACATTAATTGTCCTTGTTTTATTCATATGCAATATAGCAGGGCTGTTTTAATAATAGGAATGCTAATACATTATATGGAGCATAAATAATGGCAGGTACTATAGTAATTGGAATTTGTTTTGGAATTGTATTATTGATTTTTCTACCGCTGTATTTCACCAAGAAAAATGATGCTGCGGCTGATCAGGAAGAGTTTGAGGAATATCTACTTGAATTAAAAGCTCTTAATACCAAGTATATGCCTCATCTAAGGAAGCTGAGCGCCAATTTAAACACCATTAACTATTGGCTGAAAACAGGAAGAGATCCTTCTGATGACGCAAAGGATGCTGAAAAGGCAAAAAATGAATCGCGTTTTTACGAAGGCTTGATGGATAAAACTGAGGCAAAGCAGTGGGAAGCCGCTGTTAAAATGGCAAAGAAAAAGAAGAACACAGCAAATGAAGATGTAAAAGCTCTTCGTATTCCTGAATTTGAATTAAAGGGTCTTGATGGAATAAAGCTAGGCCAAAAGGAAATGAAATTCTTTTACTCAAGAGAATATGGAGATATCATTTATTATTGTGTAACTCCTCAATATATAAAAAAGGGTCGCTTTAAAAATGTTTTATTCTTTACCACAGCGCGACCAACCAATATACCTATGACCTTCCCTTACAAATACGAGGGTGCGCAGATGCTTTCTTTATACAAGCATCCAGTTCAGGCCCTTTGGTTTATAGCCAATTGGAAGCGTATTCGAGAAGGTCTTGAGGGCACTAGCCCAGAGGTGGCAGAATTAGACGAAACTCTAGCAGAATTTGATTTGTAGGAGTTAGATTATGAACAAAAGAGAGCAGGAAGAATTTGTAAAAATTTTTACAGAAAGAAAGCCCACTCGATGTTCAGAGTGCAAAGGACGCATACGTTATATTGGCGAGGGCAAATACGAGTGCTTTGATTGCGGACATCAAGAGATGGATGATTTTGGTCGCGTCAAAGAATATATCGATGCCAATGGTCCACGTCCGGCAGTTTTAATAAGTGAGCATACTGGGGTTCCCATCGAGGTTATAAATGGAATGCTTAGAGAAGGCAGACTGGAGATTCCAGATGGCAGTCCAGTATATGTAAACTGCGAGTCCTGTGGCTGCAGTATTAGATATGGTAGATATTGTCCAGATTGTATCAGGGCAAAGACTAACAACCTAAAGGGCGTATATTTTAATCCTGACGTAGGTGAAAAGCCTAGAACAGAAGTGAAGAAAAAAGAAGAAGGAAAGATGCGTTTCCTTAGATTTGATAAATAGCTTGTGATTAAATTAATCGCAAGCTTTTTTATTTAATTTTTTAAAAAATTTAACACTTTAATATATTAACGCGTTACCGTGCTGTGCTGACAAATGTCCGTATATGATGTACAATCTAGCCGTTGCGTTTGAATAACTAGATTAGGAGACATTATGAAACAAATATTAAAAACGGCATTAATTGTTATTTTTGGAAATTTTTGTTATGCCTTAGCCGTTGCCTTCTTTATTGAGCCGGCTCATTTAATCACAGGCGGAGGTACGGGTATAGCCTTATTTGTTCATCATTTAGCAGGTGTGCCAACATCCGTAAGTGTGTTTATTATTAATACCAGCTTGTTCTTAGTTGGATGGAAATTTATGGGAAGGCGCTTTGCTGCAAATACATTGCTTTCTACGTTTTGTCTCCCAATTGAGATACAGATTGCAGAGGATATTGCATCGCACTTTGTTCCAATTGAAGATATTGTTTTATGTACAGTTTTCGGTGGCCTTTTAATTGGTGCCAGCCTAGGCATTGTTATTAGAACAGGAGCTTCTACTGGTGGTATGGATATCCCACCAATCGTTTTAAACAAAGTATTTGGTGTGCCTATTTCAAAGGTTATGTGGTGCTGTGATCTTACAATCCTTGCAGTGCAGGCTATATTTACAGACATAAACATTGTTTTATACGGAATCATATTAGTAGTCATTTACACTATGACACTTGATAAAGTACTTATTCTTGGAAAAGCAAAAACTCAAATTAAAATTGTTAGTAAGAAGAGCGCAGAAATTCGTAGAGCGATTCTTCAAGACGTTGATAGAGGAGTTACAGTCATCTATGGACGTTCTGGTTATTTAGGAAATGATACAGAGATCTGCTTATCAATTGTATCTACTAGAGAATTAGCAAAAGCAGAGAAGGTGGTTCATGAAATTGACCCAGAGGCCTTCATAATAGTCAGCCGAGTCTCCGAGGTAAAGGGACGAGGATTTAGTTCACAAAGGAAATATATAGAAAAAGCAGAATAGAAAGACAATATGTGGATAACTTATTGAGAAAAGAGATAATTCTCAGTGAGTTATCCACATTTTTTATGCAACAGCAAAAAATACAACCGAACAACAATGTGCAATGCAAGAACTCCTGCAGGGAATTACTTTAACTTGCTAAAGAGTTTTGGTACAATAAAGTCAAATACAAGAAATAGGGGACACAATTAAGAGGAGAAGGATAATGCCAGTATTTGATTTTGCAGCGGAGGATTCTAGTAAAAAAGAGGCCGTAAAAACATATCAGACCTTTAGGTCGGACGAGGACACAGCTACAGCTGAGCGTCCTATTATTGTTATTGATAATAAATCAGGAAAGAAACCCCATCATTCAAATGGAGCTTTTACAAATCCTATTAGCAGAAGTAGCTTTGAATTTGAAACGGAAAATGGTGTGGAGCCTGCAGATATTCTCAGGGTGGATTTGCGCTTTGTTAGCTTAATTGGATGGTTGGGAGAAAATCATATTCCAGTGAGACTTTCAGGTGCTAATACAGATGAGGGCTATGCAGTTTATAAGATTCGTGAAACAGGCGCCACAGGTGGAAATAAGCTTTCTGCAGAGGATGGATTTTTACAGTTTATGATGGAAAGGCTGTTTGCTTCTCATGCACCTTCAGAGGATACCTTAGATGAGGAGGAGGCTGAAGATGGTGATGATATGAAGCTTACCAGCATTCAGTCCATTACAGACTTTATCACCTGTGCAGGCCGTACATTTCCTGACAATATCAGACTTTGGGCTAGAAGAAATCTAGCAGTGGCAAAATCATCTGAGGTAACAATAGAAGAAAGACGACATGCTCAGCGTGCTCTTTCTATAATGACAGGAATCCAGTGGAAAAGCGATTATTTTGAGGCTATAGATCCAGTGGAAGCCAGAAGGATTTTAGACGAAGAATTATACGGACTAGAGTCAGTAAAGCAGCGTATCATGGAGACTGTTATTCAGGTTAACAGAACCCACACCTTGCCAAGCTATGGACTTCTTTTATGCGGCCCAGCAGGTGTAGGAAAATCTCAAATCGCATATGCGGTAGCACGCATATTGAAGCTGCCATGGACAACCCTTGATATGAGCTCTATAAATGATCCAGAACAGCTTACAGGAAGCTCTAGAATATACTCGAATGCAAAGCCTGGTATTATTATGGAAGCATTTTCGAATGCTGGCACTAGCAATCTTGTTTTCATTATAAATGAGCTGGACAAAGCTAATTCGGGAAAGGGCAATGGAAATCCTGCAGATGTTTTGTTGACCCTTCTAGACAACCTGGGATTTACAGACAATTACATGGAGTGCATGATTCCTACAATGGGTGTTTATCCTATAGCTACAGCTAATGTAAAGGCTGATATTTCAGCACCACTTATGTCTAGATTTGCAGTTATCGACATTCCGGATTACACAGTGGAGGAAAAGAAGGAAATCTTTAGAAGATTTTCTCTCCCAAAGGTGTTAAAGCGTATTGGAATGAAGGAAGAGGAGTGCATTGTCACAGAGGATGGACTAGATGCGGTAATGGAGAAATTCGTAATTTCCACAGGCATCAGAAACGTGGAACAGGCCGCTGAACATTTAGCTGCAAACGCCTTATATCAAATAGAAGTACAGGGAGTAGACTCTGTTACATTTGATAGAAATATGGTTGAAAAACTTTCCTAATTTCTATAGACAAGAAACCTTTTCGTATGTTAAAGTTTTTGTGTAAATTTTAAAAATAACTTCAATTTAAAGAAAGGAGAACAGCGATGGATAAATCAGACAGTCACGGGCGATTATGTTGCGACGAGGCATTCTTAATAAATACAATGAGCTGTTCTCTTGTGTAATATCTATACAGAATAGCTTTGTTTTCATGTATACGAGAGTGTCATCGTCATTATCTAGTTTTATTGGATATTATTGCGGTGACTTTTTTTATGCCTAAGTTTGTGTTTGAATATGGAAACAAAGGAATTATTAGAAATCACTAAGTCAGAGGAGATTATTGAGTTAATTCGCTCTGGCATTTCAAACGAGGAGCTTATCGAGGCTTTAGACGATTATCATGAGAATGATATTGCCGAGGCTTACGAGACATTGGCCCCAGAAGATCGTGAACGTTTATACGATATTTTAGGTGCTGAAAAGCTCTCAGAGATTTTCCCTTATATTGAAAATGTAGGTGAATATATTGCAGAGATGACTCCAGATCAGGCTGCTGACGTCCTCGAAAACATGGACGCTGATGATGCGGTTGATGCTTTGGAGGATATCGAGGATGAGGAGCAGAGAGAAAAGCTCATTACCCTCATGGATATCGAGGCTTCTGCTGATGTAAGATTGATCAATTCTTATGATGAGGATGAAATCGGTAGCATGATGACTACCAATTACATCGTTATCGGCAGCAATTTTACAGTAAAGCAGGCCATGCGAGCTCTTATTTCTCAATCAAAGGATAATGACAACATCAACACTATCTACGTTGAGGATCAGGAGAAAAAATACTATGGTGCTATTGATCTTAGAGATTTGATTATTGCTAGAGATTACACACCACTTGACGATATCATTCAGCATAGTTATCCAAGTATTTCTGCGGATGCATCTATTACTGACAATATCGAAATGTTAAAGGATTATGCCGAGGATTCTATCCCTGTACTTAATCCTGCAGAAGAGATCATAGGTGTTATCACATCTCAGGACATCATCGAGGCTGTTGATGATGAAATGGGTGAGGATTACGCTCGATTAGCTGGTTTGACTGCCGAGGAAGATCTTGATGAAAAAATCGGAGAGTCAATTAAGAAAAGATTGCCATGGCTTATTTTATTATTAGGTCTTGGAATGGTAACAAGCTCTGTAATCGGTTTATTTGATGTAATCGTGGCGCAGATGGCTATACTTGTTGTGTTCCAATCTCTAATTTTGGACATGGCAGGAAACGTTGGTACACAGTCTCTAGCTGTTACTATTCGTGTTTTGATGGATGAAAATGTATCAGGTGCTGAAAAGGCCAAATTCGTATTCAAGGAAATGCGAATCGGCGGCAGCAATGGTCTTATAGTAGGTTCTATGGCGCTGATTTTTGTTGCCGCATACCTACATATATTAAAAGGATATTTGTGGATAGCTGCTTTCCAGATTTCTGCTATTGTAGGATTCTCACTTTTTGCAGCCATGCTTGTTTCTAGTTTTGTTGGAACAATCATTCCTATTTTCTTCCACAAAATCAAGGTGGATCCAGCCGTTGCATCTGGTCCACTTATCACAACAGTGAATGATATGGTGGCTGTAGTTACATACTACGGTTTAGCTACCATTTTATTACTAGAATTATAAACAAAACGGGGGCAGCTTATGAAAGTACTTAATTTTGGTTCTTTAAACATTGATTACACCTATCGTGTCAATCATATTGTTAAAGAGGGCGAGACCATTTCTTCGAATGGTTTGACTATGAGTCTAGGAGGAAAGGGATTTAACCAATCCGTCGCCATGGCACGCGCTGGTATTCCTGTATATCATGCAGGTCTTGTTGGTGAGGAGGGTCTAGAGTTTTATGATGCTTGTGAGACCTTTGGTATCAAAACAGACTATATTAAAACAGTTACAGGCAAATGTGGACACACAGTTATTCAGGTGGATGACAAGGGTCAAAATTGCATTGTTTTATTCGGTGGAGCCAATCAAAAAAATTCAAAGGAATTTGTTGATGAGGTTCTTAAAAATTTTGAGACTGGCGACATTATTGTTTTACAAAATGAAATCAATGAGTTGCCATACATCATTGATCAAGCCTTTGCAAAGGGCATGACAATAGTATTCAATCCATCACCATTAAATGAGCAAATCGCAGAGTGCGATTTGGGCAAGGTTTCAGTATTTATTATGAATGAGACAGAGGGGCAGCAGCTTACAGGCATGACCACTCCTAGTACCATCATTTCAAATATGGAAGCCAATTTTACAAATGCAAAAATAGTTCTTACACTGGGCAAAAAAGGTTCTATTTACCATCACGGTGATGATGAATTTTACCAGGCAGCCTTTGATGTAAATGCGGTGGATACCACAGCAGCAGGGGATACCTTTACAGGATATCTGATTGCTGGCATCCTAAAGAAAATGCCAATGCGCCAGGTACTTTTAATGGCTACAAAGGCATCGGCTTTGGCAGTGCAAAAAGAGGGCGCAGCCAAGTCTATTCCATTTATGTCTGAGGTAGAATTATTTAATATGTAGATAAGGTTATAGACTATTGCTATATAGGCAATAGTCTATTTTTCTTTTTACAGGGATTTTACATCGATTACAAGATATTGGGTGCTGGTTCACTAAAAAAACATAAAAAGCAACAAAATATTGTAGAACTATAATCGCTAATGGGATAAAATTAGAATATAGTAATTATCAGGAATAAACTATCTGATAATTTACAACTAAATATGAAGGAGTGTGACCCCTATGAAGAAAAATTATGTGCTAGATACAAACATCCTTATTCACTGTCCAAGCGCTTTGTTTGGTTTTGATGATAATAATGTCATCATCACCACAACCACATTGCAGGAGCTGGATTCTAAAAAGACGGCTTATGCTGAGGTGGGCTATGGCGCCCGTGAGACTATTCGTAATATCGAATCCATTGAAGGAGATTATGCTACAGGGGTGACAATGCCAAATGGTGGCACCTTCAAAATTGCAAAGGAATCTGAATTTGAAAAGCTGGTCCCAGCAGAATTTGCAATGGATAGGCCAGACAATAGAATTATTAATGGAGTTTTAGGTATCGCCAAGGAGAGTGATCTTGAAACTATACTCGTTACAAATGATATTTCAATGAGAATCAACGCTACCATGTGTGGCTGCGTTGTTCAAGGTTATCATAATGAAATGATTATCGATAACGAGAACTATACAGGTCGTCGTGAGATTACACCTGAAGACATTGAAAGCCCATTTAATAAAGGATTCATTCCTAATGAATTTGGTATTTGCAAAGATGGAAGCAATTCTGCTTTATATACCTTTAAGGAAGATGGATGGCATCTGTTAAAGGACAGAGATTTTTATACACCATATTGCCAGCCTCGAAACGTAGGACAAAGATTTGCGCTGTATTCTCTACTGGCTAGCCCAGATACCATTCCTCTAGTTATTTTAAAGGGCTCAGCAGGTACAGCCAAAACCTTCCTTTCATTGGCCGCAGGCCTGCAGGGGTATTATCACAATGGCTACGACAGAATTATGATTACCAGATCAAATACCTTATCAGATAATGATTTGGGATTTTTACCTGGTGATTTGGAAGAAAAAATGACTCCTTTAATTGCTCCATTTATGGATAACCTACAGGTATTGTTAAAGGGCCAAAATGAGGAAAAGGAGCAAATCAAAATCCAGATTGAAGACATGTTTGAGACAGGTATTTTAGAGATTTGTTCTTTGGCATACATGAGAGGTCGTTCTTTAGTTAATTCCTACATTATTGTAGATGAAGCTCAAAACTGTACAATCGGCCAGATTCTAGAGATTATCACCAGAGCAGGCAAGGGCTCAAAGGTTGTGCTATTAGGAGACCCAGACCAGATTGATTCTCCTAAGCTTGATAGAAAAAATAATGGACTGTCATTTGCATCTGAGAGAATGAAAGGCTCTCCACTTTGTGCACAGATTACCTTTGATGAGAGCGAGACAGTTCGAAGCGCACTTGCAGCTGAAGGCGCTAAGAGATTGGTTATTAAATAATTTATTATTTTTAATCCTCCTTTTTTGGGAACCCAGTAAAATGGGTTCCCTTTTAAATTTACAATTCTAAAGAATTCTTAAAATCGGCACTGTATTACTTGATATAATACAGAAGACGTGTATACTGTGGCTATAGGTAAAAATGTAAAAGGAAGAAATGGAAGAGGTATTTCTATGAAGAAGAAATTAGCGTTACTATTAGTAGCAACAATGTCCACAATGGCTTTCATAGGTTGTACAAAGCCACAGCAAAAGGAAGAGGCTGTGGAGCCTAGTACAGAAGAAACAGAAGCAGAGGATGTGTCCGATGAAGTGGAGGCTACAGCTCCAGAATACGCGACTACATCTGTAAAATATGATACAGATAGCAAGTTTTACACAGGCAGTGTTGAATGCTTACAAATAACAGATGCAAATCATGCAAATTTGCAAAAGGCAGTAGATAAGGAATTCTCAAAGATTGTAGAATCTTTTAATAAAACATCAGCGGATTACGTTGACGAGGCAAAGAAATATAACGAGGATATGGCATCAGGAGAGGATGAAACTGATGGCGTAGAGCCTATTACATACAATTATTATTACAGTACTACAGCAAAGGTTACCCGCTGCGATAGCAAGATTTTTTCAGTAATGCTTTCTACTGAGGTATACACCGGCGGCGCTCATGGTTCTCATTATGACGAGGGCATTATCTTTGATTCCCAAACAGGCAAGATTTTATCTGTAGCTGATTTAGGAATTACAGCAGATAGCGTACATCAGTATGTGGACACCTTATTAGAGGAGTCTCCAGAGGAAGCCACAGGTGGTCTATTTGAGGACTATCAGGACACAGTAGATTCATCTCTCAGCGGAGATATGAGTGATGTTTCTCTATGGCTTGACGATAGAGGCCTGGTAGTTGAGTTTTCCGAGTACAGCCTGGCAGCCTATGCAGCTGGAAATATAAAATTTACAGTGCCATATTCTAAGCTAACGGGCTTTGATTCTGCATACCTTCCAGAAAATGATTTCTATGCAATCTCACTTTCTGATTTAGGCTTGATTGAAAAGATAGATGCAAATGATGATGGTACATTAGAGAATATATACGTAACAAATACCGTTGATGAGGATGCCATGGAAGTGGTTTATACTCTTCATCTAGGAGATCAGGAGCTTGCCTACAATGCTGATAGCTCTATGTATTACGTAAGC
>JAILKL010000121.1 GCA_024693775.1 Pseudobutyrivibrio sp. | reverse complement strand
TTTGCTCATCGATTCCAATACATGTTCGTAATTCATATAAGTCCCTCCAATCCCCATAGGGTAAATCACTACATCCATAATACTAATCTAAAGCATATTTGTATAGCAATTATAGTAACATAACAAAAGACTGAACCTAGTTTTACACCAGATTCAGTCTCGTAAAATCAAAACTCTTAATTTAATATGGCAATCATGATATTTAAGTATCCTGCAAATGTACACCACAGAATATATGGTACCAATAAGAATGTAGCAATCTTTGAAACCTTGAAGGAATTATACATGGTTAACAAGATAAAGAACCACATGATGCACAGCCAAACAAATGAAAATACATGTACCTGTAGTCTGAAGAAAAAGATGCTCCAGCCAAAGTTGAAAATTAGCTGTACAAAATAATACGTAATTGCGTTAACTCGACACTTCTTTCCCTCCACTGTCTCAGGCTGCGCTGTATAGATGTAAAAGCTAGCCAGCCCCATCATCAAATACAGAATAGTCCAGGCAATAGGAAACAGCCATCCTGGTGGTGATAGTGGTGGCTGATTGAATTCACTAAACTGACTCATGGCTTCGCCTGAAATGAGCGATGATATCACGCCAACTATCAGCGGAAGCAGAACACACGCAAAGAAAGTAATACCTGTACGCACATCGATTTTTTTCATAAGAACCCCTCCGTTTATTAGCAAATCTGTTAATAAAGTATCTTTGTCAGTTTATCTTTCATTATCCTCCATCAGTAGTTTTACTAACTCCATCACATCAGTTCTAGGATTGCACTCTACCGAAGGCCAAATTTCATTAGAAAAGAAAGTACCAAGTTTCTCTGCATTTTTTATAGCCTTCTGTGTCATATCTTCACAAACTGGGAAGCAATCGACGTTTTTATCATAATTAGGTATATATTTTTTTAAGTCACTTATTACAGAATCACAATCCCTATAAAATTTAGTTGTGTATTTAAAATGTAACAAAAACCAAATTTCAAATGCAGGATTAGAAGTAATAAAACTAATAGCTGAGTTACTTTTTTTATTGTTTAATTCAATAATTTTTTCGGCTTTCAGTTTATCATTATCCATATCAAGTACTATAAAACCTCTATCACCCTCTCCAGCATCTAATCCAAGTTCTTTCCACTTTTTTAACATTGTTTTATATAGCGATTCGGCGTCTGTATTACTTCCTGCCTTAACAAATCGGATAATAAAATTTCTACTTTGCTCTTGGAAGTTAGAAAGATACAATGTTTCAGTTTTATTTCTACCTTCAGCAATAATTAAATATACTACTTTTTGACGTCTCTTCTTATTACCCCTCTTTTTAACTTCTAACCTTCTAGCCATTATAACTCCTCCCCTCGAATATATGGAATTGCGCCATAACGACCTAATAGATAACCTTTTTCAATGTTCTCTGTTTTTCTAACTGAAAATTCATCTAGAGAGTATAAATCCGAAACACCTGTTTTATTATTCTTCTCTGTGAAATAAACCTGGTCTCTTCTAAAAGTAGATAATGATAATAGCGAAGTATCATGTGTCGTAAAAATAAGCTGAGCTCCAGCTTTATTTATTTCTTTATCTCTAAACATATTGATAATATGTTTTACAATAAATGTATGTAAACTCTTATCAATCTCGTCAATTACTATTACATTCCCATTTTCTAGAGCATCTTTTAAAAATGGGCCAAGGATAAATAACTGATTTGTTCCCAAGGATTCTTCATCAATTCCTAATTTGTAATTTGAAACACTATTGCCATCGCTTATTGTATGTTCTGTGATTACCTCAACCTGTTCCATTTCCTGAGTTGCAATGTTTGGAAGCGGTTGTCCTTCAACTATTTGTGGCGAAATAAGATTCAATGGCATGTTAATTTTTGTCTTCTTTACATTAAAATGAATCTTTGAAATATTTATATCTGCAGCCTGTAATAATTCTTCTGTGAATTGTAGATACTCTTTTTGTCGATGACTCTTATATGCATCAATAGATAATGCTGATAACACCTGTGCGTCTGTAAATGTCAAAACTCGCTCTGATAACCACTTATATGGAATAGTAGTGCTTTCTGTATTCCAATTAGTTGCTGTTGCCAAAAATAACTTATTAGGTGTATTAAATCTAACTAGCGGTTCAAGAAGTGACTTCTGTGATTTAAACTTATATTCCTCACCATTTCGTTCAAAAATCAATGTAGGTCTCTTACTTTTATACTTAAATAAGTATTCTTCATGAACGCACATTCTATCTGCAGAAAAGCCATAAACATATCTATTCCCATCACCAGCAACAAATATAAATTCAAATTCTGATGGCTCATTAATAGAGTCTTTATCAAACTTAAAAGGAATCATTGATAGAATTTGCTGATTAACCTGCATTATATTGGAATTTTTTATTAATAATAATGCTACTGTCATAGCCTTAAATAAACTAGTTTTACCAGACGCATTAGCCCCATAAATTGCAATTGTATTTGCTGCTTTATAACCATTAACTTCATTTATATTTTCTGGATGTTCCTGATCTGTTGATGGTTGTAATACTAAAACAGCCTCATCCTTAAATGATGCAAAATTTTTAACCGAAAACTGAATAAGCATATACTCACACCTTCCTTTCAATTTTGAGTATATGCTTATATTCAACGTATGTCAAATTATAAATTCAATATTTGCATTTTTAATGCAAAATATCAATTTATATTTTTCTAATTCTTCTTTTTACATTGCTTTATTCTTTTTATCTTCCACAACACTTCTTATACTTTTTTCCTGAACCACATGGACATGGATCATTAGGATAAACCTTCTTGCCCAATTCCACAGGAATACCCATGGCTGATAATTTGGGCTGAAGTTCTTCAAGAATAGCTGCAGCCTTAGAACTACCAGGAACAATTGTTGGCATTCCTGTAAAGCTATTAGAATGAAGCTCCACCGGTTTGTGGCCACGATTTTCGATGAGGCGAGTGTTATTGTGGGCATCCATTAGCAGATTCATGAATTCCCTTATCTGATTTTCCCCATCAAAAACAACATCATGCTCATCTAAATCATCTATTATCTCGGTAGGGCTATCCCCATTGTAGCTATTCATCCACACATTAAGGCACCATGTTGTAGCTAGCTCACTTTCCATATGTAGTTTCTTCATGAAAAATGTGTGCAGCTTCTTATATGCTAATGAACTAGATTCATAGCAATCACGTGTAATTTCTTCTATTTGAGCAGCAGATGGTATATAAAAATCCTTGCCAACCTGGCTACGTAGCAGAGGATAGACTTCTCCACTTTCAAATATATCCAAATTCACTAGTAGCCCATACTCTGTATGTAGATACTTATCTATTCCAGTTTCATTAACCTGTAATTCATCTTCCTGAAAAACAGTGCAACCTCGGATATCCAGTGGAATCTCTAAGATAATTCCGAGCATGTCTTTCATGCTGTCTTTTACTTTGAGATGATATAGTTTGTAGATTACCTCCAACGGCGCCACACCATAATACTCTCTGAAGAATTGAAGGCACTTTATGAACCAGCCCTTTTTCTTTCGCTCTAAAAGAAAATCTTCATCTTCAACTTTGGCATATACTTCCTTGATTTCATTGTAGATTACAAGATTGTCTGTCTCTTCTTCGAACTCTCCGAGGCAATATATAA
>JAILKL010000104.1 GCA_024693775.1 Pseudobutyrivibrio sp. | reverse complement strand
AAGCTCTAGAAGCACAGAAGTGAATTACATAGCCAACTGGCATGCCGAGCCATGGACGGCGAGGCAAATGCCAGCTGAACATGGACGTGAATCTGGCATGGTGCCAGTTGGCTAAGTAATTTACTTCGTCTTGCTTCTTGGACTGCACGGCCAATGAGAGAGCCTGCGTGGGATATATCTTGTTGAGCCTTCTAGAGAAAAACCAAGAGTGTCTGCTTAGTACGTACAGTCCTTTCGAATAGTAAAACGCGCAGAAGTACACCTGCACACACTCGATTTTGCTCACTAAGATAATCCAAAATTCTCCTCGAATGTTTTTATGACGGGCGCTGTGGGCCCTTGGATGGGACGGAGGTGAAATAGATAGTAGAAGGGCGGGAGACGCATGCTTTTTTATACCCAAATTTACTCAAAATCCGTCCTACTGAGTTATTTTATGCTACAATTGTGTGGTATTTATAGAAAATAGGTGGGAAGAAGAATGATGAGGGGATTTTGGAAAAAGAGCATGGCATGTACGCTGGCGCTACTAAGTGCCTTGGTGTGTGTGGGATGTCGGGCGGACGGCTCAGTGCCATCCAAATATGCAGTGAAGCGTTATGTGGCAGAACTCTGCGATGAGCGTGTGAAAATCATAAAAACGGAGAACATCAGTGAGTCCCCACGTGAGGTGGACTACACCTTTTCCTCCAAAGAGCGGGATTTGGAGTTCACGGTGCGAAGCTATCGCATGGGCGTTGGAATTCCAACATCGGATGCGACACTTTGGTATCAGAAGAAAATTGATGACAATTACTGGGAAAAGGTACATGAGTACTATTTGCCGAAGATGAAGGAAGTATTTGCTTCGGTACAGGAGGATGAAAAAGGAAATATCAAGGTGTGTTCCACTGAGGACATCGATGTAGCCGCGAAGTGCATCTATGAGGCCAATAGAAGTTATCGGGAAGAGTTGCAGTATAACTCAGAGGAGTTGATGCAGTCCCACCCATATTGTCACCTTTATTTTACCGGTGAAGGAACAGAGAATGCGCAATATAAGGTATTTTATGGAACGGACATTGATGGTTCGAATGATAGTCTGGAGAAAATAACTTCGACACTTCGTAAGGAGGTGGCCCAGGGTATCAAAGACGGGGAATTGGAAGCATCTGCAAATGAAGGCTTGGATGAAGAATTATCCTCGGCTCATGCATCAAAGCTGGAGCACATTTATCTGGACGACGTGGAGATGCTCTATGACAATAACGAGAGTCCATATGTGTACTATGGATTGATTACGGATGATTATGCATACTCTTTTTACGATTATGACGCAGAAAGCTACATGATGGTGTGCGATTGCGGATTTGTCAAGAGTTCATGGGGGAGCCCGGCCTTGGTGATTTCCGAGTACGTGGACCATTTAGGTGGTACCTATGAAATTGTGGATGCAAAAGCCCAGGAGCAAGGCGATAGGATGGATTTAGAGTCGCGGTGGACCATTGGCGACCATACGTGGGTGATGACCGGCAAATACCGTGACAGTGATGAGGTTGGAAAGCAGAAAATACTGGATGTTGTGGTGAAGCGTGACGGGGAAAAGATTCCGCTAACTATGTACAACAGCCCGGATAACCGGCCTTTGTTTAGTTTGACAGCAGAGGATTTTTGCAAGCTGTTTGATTTATCTTACCAGGTGGACGAGGAAGCAGGAGCTATATATTTTGAATCAATCAGAGGTGAAATATCCTCTGATTTTTTTACGCCCAAATTAACCCCAAATCCCGCCCCGCCCTTGTTAAAGCATAAAACTTACCTCCGTCCCATCCAAGGACCACAGCGCCCGTCATAAAAACATTCGAGGAGAATTTTGGATTATCTTAGTGAGCAAAATCGAGTATGTGCAGGTGTACTTCTGCGCGTTTTACTATTCGAAGGGACTGTCCGTACTAAGCAGACACTTTTAGTTACTTAAAAAGGTTCTACAACCATGTACGACACACAGGCTTGCCTTCATGGGTCGTTTCGCCTAAGGAGCACAACGAAGGGGATTACTTGATAACAGACAACGCTCAAATTCACGTCCATGTTCAGCTTGAGCTCGCTTCGCCGTCCATGGCTCAGCGTGTCTGTTATCTATGTAATCCTCTTCTGTGCTACTAAGGCTACACTTAAAATCAGGCACCTGTGTGGTACATGGATTGTAGTACCTTATTTACTATTTGTTATGAGTGTCTGCTTTGTACGAACTGTCCTGCCAGAATTGTAAAACCGTCAGAAGAACACCTGTGAATAGACATACGCGATTGCTCACTTAGATAATCTTAATTCTTTGAGAGTTTTTATGGCGGGCGCTGTGGGCCCTTTGGGTGGGACGGAGGTGAAATAGATAGTAGAATGGCGGGAGATGCATGCTTAGGGTATAAAAAAAGCACCGCAGTTGCGGTGCTTGATTTTTAGTATTCGCCGTTCTTGTAACGGGTGATAAGCTTTTCGATACGACCATATGGGTTGAGAAGCTCTGAGATTGAGCAATCGTGGTTGAGTGTATCGATGATGTATGCGATGTATTTTGACATGTCGCACTTGATGAAGTAGTCCTTGTTGAGGACTTCGTCTGTAAGGTATGTAAGGTTTGTTGTTACAACCTTGTAGATGATGCCGTCTGCTACAGCCTTGTCGAATTTGGCCATTCCGTTTGTGAAGAGGCCGAATGTTGCAACAACGAAGATACGCTTTGCGTTACGCTTCTTGAGCTCTGTAGCTACGTCGATCATTGATTCACCAGATGAAATCATGTCGTCTACGATGATTACGTCCTTGCCTGCTACATCGTTTCCAAGGAATTCATGAGCAACGATTGGATTGCGTCCGTCTACGATACGGCTGTAATCACGACGCTTGTAGAACATACCAACGTTTACGCCAAGAACAGATGCCATGTATACGGCTCTCTTTGTACCACCCTCATCAGGAGAGATGATCATAAGGTTGTCGTTGTCGAGCTTTAAGTCCTTGCAGTTCTTAAAGATACCCTTTAGGAACTGGTATGTAGGAGATACAGTCTCAAAGCTGTGAAGTGGAATAGCATTCTGTACACGTGGATCGTGAGCATCAAATGTAATGATGTTGTCTACACCCATGTTTACAAGTTCCTGAAGTGCCATAGCGCAGTCAAGTGACTCACGGCTGCTACGACGATGCTGACGTCCTTCGTATAAGAAAGGAATAATTACAGTGATGCGTTTTGCCTTGCCCATAGCTGCGGCAATGATACGCTTGAGATCACAATAGATGTCATCAGGACTCATGTGATTCTCGTGGCCACATACAGTATATGTGAGGCTGTAATTTGTAACATCAACAAGGATGTATAAATCAAGACCTCGAACTGACTGTGTGATAACGCCTTTACCTTCACCTGACCCAAAACGTGGACAATCTGCATTTACGATGTAAGAATCGCTGCGATATCCGGCAAGAGTAATGATTGACTGATCGCTCTTGCGTTCCTGTCTCCAATTAAGGAGATACTCATTAACCTTCTCAGTGATAGCTGTACAGCTCTTGTGAGGAATAAGTCCTAACTCAGCCATAGGGGGTGTGTTTTCCAACACGATTTCATTGTTTGGCATGTCTTGCTCCTATTTTTTATAAAATTATTTATTTATTATTTTCTTCATGCGAATATCCTCTCCAAGAAACTCTATTATCTTGTAACATGAGAATATGCGTGAAGTAATTCGCTCTGAATATGTGTCTCGCAATAGGGCGAGATTGTAGTTTGTGGAAATAATTGTTGATTTATTTCTGAGTAGACGCTCATTTAAGCACTGGAATAATCTAGATGTAGTGAATGAATTAGGCAACTCCGTGCCAAGGTCGTCGATAATCAATAAATCGCAATCGAAAATCTGATCATGGAGATCAGCCACATCGATATTCTTTTTGAATACCTGCTTTTCAAAAATATCAAAAAGTTCGAAGGCTGTAAAATAGATAACTGATACGCCTTCATCCAAAAGTGCCTTTGCAATGCAGTTGGACAAGAAAGTTTTACCACAACCTGTCTGTCCAAGCAACAAGAGATTACCACCATCTTGTTTAAAATTCTGCACAAAGTTTTTAGCATCTTCTAGCGCCTTTTGTGCAGTAGCGCGAGCTGAAAGGCCATTTTCCTTCTCATAATAATCATCACTGAACAAAGTGAGGTCGTACGCGTCGAAATTCTCCTTAGAAAGGATGGTGGAAATATTAGATTGTTTGTAGACAATGTTAATAGCTGCCTGCTTAAAGCAATGACAACGCTTTCCGTTGATGTAGCCTGTATCTTTGCAGTCAGGGCAATCGTATGGTGGCTCTAGATAATCAGCTGGAAAACCAGCATCAACTATCATGTGCTCACGTTTTTTCTTGAGTTCTGCCAGCTTTTGCTTTGAAGAAGCAGTAGTCTGTGACATATCTGCGCCGTCAAACATAGCAGAAATAGAAGAAATGGAGATATCCGTAACCTCTTGATCTAGTGTGGTCAAAGAAGGAATGGCTGAATACAGCTCTTTGGTACGGTATGCAACAATCTGGTTATTACGCATCTGCTTGTGGTTGTAAAGGCGCATAAGTGAATCATATTGTTCGTTTGTAAGTGCCATAAATTATCCCCCTATTAGCGGCCAAGTAGCTTTCTTTCCAGCTCGTCGAAATCGTAATCTCTCTGAGGGAAGTTTGTAAACTTGTTGGTTGTAGGCTTTCTTGTAACAGTTGAAGCGTTGTTACGTGGTTTTGCCTGTGGTCTAGCTGCAGCGGCCGCCTGAAACTGTGCATCTAGACGTTTTACGTCATCCATTGAAGCAACGGATGAGTTGTGCCAGCCTGTTAATATGGTATCTGCATATTTAAAGCTTGGCTTATTTGTAGCAAGGATTGTGCGTCGACATGCCTCGCAAATTAGTTCTAAATCAAAACCAAATACATCGGTCCACTTGTAAACGTACTGCATTTCCTGTGGAATAAGATCACGTCCGGAAATACCCATAGCCTTCATAATAGAATAAACAGTGTTGCTGTGTGAGCGGCTAGAATTCTTTGCCTGCTCTACTGTGGTGATGCCATCATCAGCCCAGTTTCTAGCAACTGTATCCATGTAATGGAAGCTGCGGTGATCGTTGTCCAAGCAGTATTCTATCAAATACTGAATAAGGTCTACGCTCATGTGTAGGCTGTCATACCAGAATAAGATAGTAGTAGTGTCACTTGTTGATAGAGGCTTTCCTATATATCGCTGAGTAACAAAAAGGAGGTCTTCAACCTCCGAATCGTTACGAAAAGCTTGTAGCTCGTCAGGACTGTAGTTTGGCTTTTCGATAGTGACAGCTGTTGGAGCTGTCATGCTCATGCTCAAAGGCTGTGGTGTCTCTATCGGACGTGTATTTAGTTGATGAGTCTCTAAATGATTCATTGATGTGGCTGTGGAAATGACAGGACTTGCAAGCCTGTCATATCCTTGCACATCTTCAAAATATATTCCAGAAAGTTCGCCGGTAGAATCATACTCAAGACGAAGCAAGCCCACTTTCTCCCAATAGTTGAATGCTCGCATTACATCTTTTTCTGTGTGGTCTAAGCAGTCCGCCAACTGTGAGATTGAAAAATCGTAATCATCTCTATTTAGACAACGCAACAGATAAAGGTAAATCTTAACAAATTCTCCATTCGCGTCTTTCATGAAATCATCAATAAACGCATTTGATACACAAGTAACCCCAGTGTTGTTGCTTGTGTGTAACATAATATCTGCCATAACTTTATCCTCTCCTCATAACCTATGGCTGATGATAGCACAGTAATTTCAAAAAGAAAAGGGAGGAGGGCCCGCAAACCCTTGTAAATAAAGGGTTTGGTGAAAATGTGGACAGTGTGGAAAACCTTCTCCACAGCCCTAAAAAAAGGCAAATAAAAATCCACATTTTTTTGAGGATAAATCTCAGCAAAAAATGTGGATAATGTGGAAAATTATTCGTTAAGTAGATTTTCGCCTACTAAATACACGTCTCCGGCGCCCATAGTTATCAACAAGTCGTTGTGTAAAAGATTTTTTTGTAAAAATTTTTCACAGGCGTCAAATGAGCCTAAATAGTGAACCTCTGTTCCCATTTTTTCGATTCTATCGGCGATATCCTTTGAGCTTACACCGTAGATATCTGGCTCTCTAGCTGCATATATGTCTGCTAAAAGAACTATATCAGCTGCTGAAAGTGACTTTGCAAAATCATCAAGGAAGCTAAGTGTACGTGTATAGGTATGTGGCTGGAAGCAAACAATGACACGATTGTGTGGGTAATTTGCGGCAGCGGCTAGGCTGGCAGCAATCTCTGTTGGATGATGAGCATAGTCATCAATAACAGTGGCACCCTTGTATGTGCCCTTTAGCTCAAAGCGTCTGTGTGCACCGCCAAACTTGGCAAGACCAGTCTTGATGTGGTCATAGGAAACGCCCATCTCTGTGCAAAGTGCAATAGCAGATAAAGCGTTGCTAATGTTGTGATCGCCAGGAACATTTAACTGTACGCGATCAAGAGTCTTTCCATTATATACAGGAACAAAGCTTGCAAAGCCTTTTTCGTTGTAAACAATATCTGTAGGAACAATATCGGCATCGCCGTGAAGTGCATAAGTGATTACCTTGCACTCAAGTCCCTCTGTAAAATATGAAACATCTTCAATTTCATTATTAATGATAAGGATTCCATCCTTTGATGTATTTCCAGCAAACTTCTTGAAGGATGCACGATAGTTCTCAAGATTCTTAAAGAAATCTAAGTGATCAGCCTCAACATTTAAAATAATGTTGTACTTAGGGAAGAATGAATGATAACTGTTTGTGTACTCACAAGCCTCTGTAATAAATACATCGCTGTTGCCTACATGTACGTTGCTGTGGATGGCATCAAGGATACCGCCAACAGAGATTGTAGGCTCATTAGCTGTTTCTAATAATATCTGGCTAATCATTGAAGTAGTTGTAGTTTTTCCATGTGTACCAGATACTGTGATGGAACGTGTATAGTTTTCCATGATTTCGCCAAGGAGCTGGGCACGTGTAAGCATTGGCTTACCTGAGGCCTTTGCTGCAGCGAACTCTGGATTGTCCTCTCTAATAGCTGCTGTATAGACAATCAAATCTATATCATCAGTAATATTTTGGGCAGCCTGTGGATATGAAACCTTGGCTCCAAGGGCTGACAAATGTTTTGTCAAATCTGACTCACTTCTATCAGAACCTGAAATAGTAAAGCCTGCACCGAGCAAAATTTCTGCAAGGCCGCTCATACTAATTCCGCCTATTCCGATGAAATGAACATGTATTTTGTTATTAAAATCAATTTTGTACATGTCTTACCTTCTTCTTATTATAATAGTTACAACTTACTACAATACTCCAGGTAGGGTATAGTTGCAAGTAGTTAGTGGTGTAAAACCGCCAATTTAAAGGGAAAATTAGCATATTTGCATAAGAATTGTCAAACTATGAGTCATAATTATTTAAAAATTATGAATATTATTGCGTGACAAAATATACTTTGTTATACTATTTTTATAAATGGGGGTGTGTAAAGGGGTTTTTATGCACATCTCTAGGCAAAGTTACTAGAATTAGGCTTGTTCTAGTTCTTTCGACGACACCACGAGAAAGGCAGATGATTAGGGATGATGAAAAAAGAAATGATAGCCATGCTATTAGCAGGCGGTCAGGGGAGCAGATTGGGTGTTCTAACATCTGATGTTGCCAAGCCAGCAGTATCTTTCGGAGGTAAATATCGTATTATCGATTTTCCTCTATCAAATTGTATCAATTCAGGAATTGATACCGTCGGAGTACTTACTCAGTACCAACCACTAGTACTAAATTCCCACATAGGTATTGGTATTCCATGGGATTTGGACAGAAATAACGGTGGAGTTACTGTGTTACCTCCATACGAAAAAAGCGACACAAGTGAGTGGTATTCTGGTACCGCAAATGCGATATACCAGAATCTAAAGTACATGGAAAACTATAATCCAGAATATGTACTTATTCTTTCAGGCGACCACATTTACAAGATGGACTATGAGGCCATGTTGGATTTCCATAAGGCAAAGGGGGCAGACGTTACAATCGCGGTAATCCCAGTGCCAATCGAGGAAGCTTCTCGATTCGGAGTGGTTATTACTGACGACGAAAAACGTATCAGTGAGTTTGAGGAAAAGCCACCTCAGCCACGTAGCAACTTAGCTTCAATGGGTATTTATATCTTTAGCTGGGCTGCACTTAAGGAATCATTGCTCGCTCTTAAGGATCAGAGCAATTGTGACTTTGGAAAGCATATTATTCCATACCTTCATGAGAAGGGTTCACCAATGTATGCATACGAGTTCAACAGCTATTGGAAGGATGTAGGAACTCTTGGCTCATATTGGGAAGCAAATATGGAGCTTATTGATCTTATTCCAGAGTTCAACCTCTACGAGGAGTTCTGGAAGATCTACACAAATCAAAATATTATTGAACCACAGTTCATTGCAGGAGACGCAGTTGTGGAAAAGGCCATAGTAGGAGCTGGTGCTCAGATTTATGGCGAGGTATACAACTCTGTACTGGGTGCAGGTGTTATAGTTGAAGAGGGCACAGTCATTAGAGATTCCATTATTATGGAGAGTGCTCATATAGGAAAGAATTGCGTCATAGATAAATCGATTATTGCTGAGAATACAGTAGTAGGCGATAATGCACAGATTGGTCAGGGCCAGGAGGCAGAGAGTCAGCTCAATGCCAGCATTTATTCATATGGTCTTGCAGTCATCGGAGAAAATTCGGTGATACCATCAAATGTAACTATCGGAAAAAATACAGCTATCAAGGGCGAGACTAGCGATGAGGATTATCCTGACGGACAGTTAGCTAGTGGCGGCTACATTATCAAGGCAGGTGATCGATCATGAAAGCATTAGGAATTATTTTAGCAGGTGGAAATAGCAGTAGAATGCAAAACCTTACAGACAAGCGCGCCATTGCAGCAATGCCTGTAGGAGGAAGCTATAGATGTATTGATTTTGTCTTATCTAATATGACAAACTCACATATACAAACGGTTGCAGTACTTTCACAGTACAACGCACGCTCATTAAACGAGCATTTAAATTCATCAAAATGGTGGAATTTTGGTAGAAAGCAGGGAGGCTTGTTCCTCTTTACTCCAACAGTTACTACAAACAATAGCTGGTGGTACAGAGGCACAGCTGATGCGATTTGGCAGAATATTGATTTCTTGAAGAAAAGACATGAGCCATATGTTATTATAGCTAGTGGTGATGGCATATATAAGCTAGACTTTAACAAGGTTTTAGATTACCACATTCAAAAGCAGGCAGATATAACAGTGGTTTGTGCAAAGCTTCCTGAGGGAGATGACATCAGCCGTTATGGTGTTGTTTCTATGGACAGGGACGGCAGAATCACAGAGTTTGATGAGAAGCCAATGGTTGCTCAGTCAGATTTAGTTTCTGCAGGTGTTTACGTTATCCGTCGTAGAGCACTTATCGATTTACTCGAGGAGTGCAACAAGGAGGGACGTTATAATTTTGTTACAGATATTCTTATCAGATACAAGAATATGAAGAGAATATATGGCTACAAGATGAGCGGCTACTGGAGCAATATTGCTGACGTAGACAGCTACTACAAAGCCAATATGGACTTCCTTAGAAAGGATGTCAGGGACAACTTCTTCCACGAAGAACCAGGCGTCTTCTCTAAGACACATGATTTACCACCAGCAAAATTCAATGTTGGATCAAAGGTGAAGAATTCACTTGTAGCTGGAGGATGTATTATTAACAGTACTGTTGAGAATTCTGTATTATTTAAAAAGGCATTTGTTGGCAACAATTCGGTTGTCAAAAATTGTGTCATTTTAAATGGAGCATACATAGGAGACAACGTGCACGTAGAAAATTGCATTGTTGAAAGCCATGAAACATTGCTCAGCGGATCCACATATATTGGGGAAGATGGTATCCGCATCGTTACAGGTAACAAGAACCGTTATGACATGCCAGTTGGGGAGGTATAAAAACAATGCAGATTACAGACATCAGAATTCGTAAGATTGAAAAAGAAGGTAAGATGAAAGCCGTTGTTTCAGTTACAATTGATGAAGAGTTTGTAGTTCATGACATCAAGATTATTGAAGGAGATAAGGGACTTTTTATTGCAATGCCATCTCGTCGTGGTTCTGAGGGTGGATACAAGGATATTGCGCATCCTATCCGTTCTACCACAAGAGAACAGATGCAGAATATGATTTTGGAGAAGTATAAGGAAGAGTTCCCAGAGTAAGTATTATATGTTTTTAATCGTAGGCCTAGGCAATCCCGGAAGTAAGTATGACGGGACCAGACATAATGTTGGCTTTGAGGTGGTGGATGCCATTTCAAAAAAATTTAATATACCTGTAAATCACAAGGAACATAAGGGTCTTGTGGGAAAGGGTATCATTAATGGCCACAAGGTTATGCTGGTAAAGCCACAGACTTTTATGAATCTTAGCGGTGAGTGCGTTTATGAGCTGGCTCAGTATTATGACGTGAATCCAGAAAAGGAGATAGTTATCATTTCAGATGATGTATCCTTATCCACAGGAAATATTCGTGTCAGAGCAAAGGGCAGCGCCGGAGGCCATAATGGTCTGAAAAATATCATCGCATTACTGGATACCAATTCATTTGCTCGAGTAAGAGTAGGTGTGGGCGAGTGCAAAGGGGATATGATTGAACACGTTCTTGGTAGATATAATGCAGAGGATAGGGCCCGTGTCGATGATTCATTTGAAAAAGCCATGGGAGCTGTAGAGTTATTCCTTGAAGACGACTTGAATCAGGCAATGAATAAATACAACGTGAAAGAAAAACTAGATTAATTTAGACGCCTGTATAGCCTACAGGCGTCTATTTATTTGTGTGTAAATTGTTATTTACAAGGCATAATAAATAATATTATACTAATTGAAGTAACTAGAATTAATAACAGAATTTAGGGAGAAATATGAGCAAAGAGATAGTAGAAGCTAATATGTTCGGTGGCTTTGAACTGAGCTATAATGGCAAACCATTTTCAATCGAGAGAAATACAGTCACAAAGGTTAATCAATTACTCCAAATAATCATATATCACTCAAAAGGAATTGAGCGCACAAAAATCATTGATTACCTATTTGGAGATGAGGACATAGCTGATCCTTCTAATAGCCTTCGCGCCCTTGTGTTTAGACTTAGACGCGGATTGCCAAAGGTTGGCCTTCCAGAGGATGAGTTTATTTATATCAAGAGGGGTGTGTATAGTTTCAGCCCTACATTTGAAGTAGAATGCGATGCCACAATCTTTGAAGCTATTGCAAAGCAAGGATTTTCGGCTACAAGTATGTCAGAAAAGATTGATCTTTTTGACAAAGCATTCAACCTTTATAAAGGTGACTTCCTACCAGCACTTAGTGGAACAGAGTGGGTTGTTCCTATCCAGGTTAGACTTAGAAAGCTTTTCTTCCAGGTTTCAAATGAGCTTTGTAAATACTACGAAGAACAAGAAGATTACAAAAACCTTCTTAGAATATCAGAAAAGTGCAGTGAATTATATCCATATGACGAGTGGCAGTCATACCAGATGAAGGCCCTTATCGAGCTTGGACGCACAAAAGAGGCTATGAAGCTATACGAAAAGACAGAGCTTCTTATGTTTAGAGAGCTTGGTGTATCAGTTAGCCCTGCTATGGCAGCGCAGCTTGATAAGCTAGGCGGACAGATGGTTAACAACACAGATGCCATCAGTACAGTAAAGCACAATCTTGAGACCACAAAAGAGGATATCGAGGGTGCCTTCTATTGTACATACCCAGTATTTATAGAGAGCTATAGATACATTAAAAGAGTAATCAGACGATCAGGTCAGGCAGCATGGCTTATGCTTTGCACCATCACAGACGGAAAGGGATTTGCCCTTGACGATTCGGATCGTTTAAATAAATTATCAGATGAGCTATCAGAAGCTATCAGAGTTTCTGCACGAGGCGGGGATATGTATGCTCGCTATAGCAACAATCAATATGTTGTTTTACTTCTTGGTATCAACCAGGAGGATTGTTCATTGGTACAGGATCGTATAAATGACAACATGAGCAAGGAATCCAGAAAGAGATATATTCAGTACCACATTGCTCCTGTAAACCTTGCCAGCGCAGGTACAGACAGAGATACTGATGAATTGCAGGATATTGTTAGAGGTGCAGAGTAATGGCAGTTTCTAGTAAAATGAACCGCATGCCTAATTGTGTATGCGTATGTATTGACAAAGATGATTATTCAGGCCGAATTTATCATTCATATAGCGAGACACCAGTTGAGTTTGTGGATATAGCAGAAATGCTGGCCACCATTGAGGCTGTTTTAAATGAGGTAAATTTCCCAGAGGCAAAAATTAAGCCAAGACATTTTAAAAAGACTCAAAATAGAACAGTAGACTTTGGCATAGAATTCGAAAACAAATGTATTCAGCCAAAGGATATGGCAGACTTAAAGGGTGAGAAAGGTACCTTTATTATTAATGTAACAAGCAGAGATTTTGCACACATGCAAGGCGCTATTTTTGATGCTAGCGCAGATAAAGAGTACCTGTTTAACAGTGATATTCAGCTCCTCAAGATTATTAGCGGAGCATGCACTACAAGATAGTTTAAGCGGGGGACTTTAGTCCTCCGTTTTGATTAATATAGGAGGAATCAGGTGAAGCGAGCCAGAGTATTGCTTTCACTGGTTATTCTGAGTATCAGTATTATGGCCTGTGGAAATCTTAGCACCACCTCAAATAGTGGGGCAGGAAGTGATTCCACCGGCGTGGAGGCCAAGGCTTCAAAGGGGACGAGAGATAATTCAATAAGGGTTCTAAAGCCTGAAGCATCAGGAGTTACAGTGTACGGTAATGCAGATGCCACCATTGACGCCAGCAATGCTGCGGACGGATACGTAATGGTGTCCTACACCGGAGATGCTGCAAAGGTGCGTATGTTAATAGAAACTCCTGCAGGAAATACCTACAATTATCTCATGGACTTAGACGGACAATATGATGTATACCCTCTTTCAGAGGGCAGTGGCACCTACAAAATCGGCGTATACGAGAATCTACATGACGATCAGTATGCGGCGGCTTTTACTCAATCAGTGAGCGTCACATTAAAAGATGAATATAGTATGTTTCTTTATCCTAATGCATACGTGAATTTCGACGCTTCTTCAAGCGCAGTGAAAAAGGGCCAGGAATTGGCCAGCGGCTGCAATTCAGATATCGATGTGGTAAAGGCAGTGTACAAATACATTGCTGGAAATATTACCTATGACTACGACAAGGCAGAAACAGTGCAGTCAGGATATATTCCAAAGGTAGATGACACCTTGGCTACAGGCACAGGTATTTGCTTTGACTATGCATCCCTTATGGGGGCCATGCTTAGGTCACAGGGCATTCCTACCAGACTAGAAATCGGATATGCGGGCACTGAATATCACGCATGGATATCTGTGTATACAAAGGAAACAGGTTGGATTGATAACATCATCGAATTCGACGGAAAGGATTGGACCTTAATGGACCCAACTCTTGCTTCCTACGCAAAGAAAAGCACTATCAAGGAACATCTTAATTCAAGCAGCTATTATCAATTAAAGTACAAATACTAATGTGGAGAAATCGTATGAGTGATAGTAAAAGAAAAAAATTAACCTCCGAGGAGCTATATGCATTCTCAGATGAGATGGGAATGATGATTTCCAGCGGAGTTTCTTCAATACAGGGCATCACAATGATGCTAGATGAATCCCGCGGGGGAGAGGAAAAAGAGCTTCTTACAGAGATGGAGCAGGTAGTGGGAGAGACAGGTTCTCTTTCGCGAGCAATAGAAAAGAGTGAGGTTTTCCCTGATTATTTTGTGGATATGGCAAACATGGGAGAGGTTACCGGAAAGATGGATACAGTCCTTACAAACCTTTCCAAGCATTATG
Organism: Pseudobutyrivibrio sp.; assembly: GCA_024693775.1. Taxonomy (GTDB): domain Bacteria; phylum Bacillota; class Clostridia; order Lachnospirales; family Lachnospiraceae; genus Pseudobutyrivibrio. Next base: position 25,820 of record JAILKL010000104.1, on the reverse strand, counting down.
CTAGAGAAATTGCCATTAGCAATGCTATTCGCAGTGCTGTTACCTATCCACTTATGATGGTTGTAATGATGCTTGTGATTATCATTGTTCTTGTTACAGAGATTATGCCAGTGTTTGATAGAGTATTTAGACAGCTAGGCGGCACTATGGACGGCCTCTCTGCTGGATTCTTATCTGTAGGCATTTTTATGAAAAATCATGGCGCTATCCTACTTGTGATTTTAGCAGCACTTATTATTTATGTGATTGCCTTAAACAAGAGTAAATGGGGCAAGCAGCATAGAAAAAATCTCTTATATAAGAGCAGAAGATTTAAGTCTATCCATTCAAAGATTGCCACAAGCAGATTTGCATCAGCTATGGCTATGACACTGTCAAGTGGTATGGATGTTATGCAGGCCCTTGATGTCAGTGGGAAAATCGTAGACGCACCAGAATTTGAGGCAAAGGTGGAAAAGTGCAAGGATTCCTTCGCAGAGTCTATGGATGTAGGAAAGGCATTCTCAGAGTCAGGTATATTTGGTGGATTATATGGCAGAATGGCCATTTTAGGAGCAAAAACAGGAAATATGGAAAACGTTCTTGAAAAGGTTGCAGAGACCTATCAGGAGGAGGCAGACCAGGAAATCAACGATTTCATTGCTGTTGTAGAGCCTAGCTTAGTTATTATATTGTCAGTTATCGTAGGAATTATCCTACTTTCAGTTATGTTACCACTGTTAAACATCATGTCAGGAATGATCTAATATGGCAAAAACACGTTTTGGAAGCCTAGACGGCATTCATGAAATAAAGAAAAATAATACAGTTTCTACCACGCTTATTTCTGCAGCCCTATTTATTATTATCTTTGTGTTCTTTTTAGTGGGAGTTTCTAAGGCTACAGCCAGTTCTCTAGAGGAGCAAAGAAAGGTATTGCAGGAGGCCATAGATAGAGGAGTAGTCCAGTGCTATATCACTGAGGGAAAATACCCTGAGAGCTTTGATTATCTCAAGGAAAACTATGGAATTATCTATGATGAAGAGCAATTTAGAGTTGATTATGTAATTTACGGCTCAAATATGAAGCCAGAGATTACTATTATAAATTTAAAGTAGAGGGACTATGAATATAAACACCAGTAGAATCCAAAAACATCATATAGATATATTGTTTCTCATGATTCTGTTTTTGATATTCACATTCTCAGCTGTAAGCGTACTTTTATTAGCAGTCAATTCTTACAGGTCAGTTGTGGATGCCAATCACAGGGGCACTGATGCCAGAGCAGCAATGTCCTACGTGAGAGAGGTGGTTCATAGCACAGATGAGGCAGATGCCATTTCTGTAGGAGATTTAGAGGGCTGTGAGGCGCTGGTTATCAACGAGTCAGAGGGCTATAGCAGATACATTTATCAGTACGACGGATATCTTATGGAGCTTGTGGCAAAGGAGGATTCCGGAGCTACACCAGAGTTTGGTGACAAGATAATCGAGGCAAAATCCTTTGATATTGCCTGGAAAGAGACTGGAAAGCTTTTAGAGGTTGAGATAATAGATGCCAGCGGAGATGATCACATGGTAGAAATCGGTGTTTATTCACAATCCACAGTAGCTTTAAAAGAAAATGTGGATAATGAGGCGGCAAAGGACCAGGAGGTGTTGAAAAGTGAGGAATAGAGGCAATGGCTCTAGATTATTTTTAACTGAGCTAATGTTTGCAATTCTGTTTTTTATAGTAATTTCAGCAGTCTGTGTTCAATGCTTTGCAGCCTCATTTGTACGAAGCAAGGAAGCAAACCAGATGACAGAAGCTGTGGGAGTTACCACAAATGCAGCAGAGCTTTATCTTTCTGACGTTCAGGATACAGACTTCACCATTTACTATGATGAGGATTGGAAAGAGGTAAGCGAGGAAGGCAAATATAAGCTTACTGGAATTATTACAGCTGCAGATGATACAGGACTTGAATCCATGTCCCTTAGAGTATCAACTATGGAAGATGAAAAAGAGATTTATTCTTTAGTAGTAGAAAAGGCAATTCCTTTGGAGTAGATTATGAAAAACAAAGCAGAAAACAGAACGGTTATAAATATTGGCACCTCATTGATGGTGGTTATTCTAATAGGTTTGGCCTTTGCAGTTATTGCAGCTCTGGCTATTTCATCCTCTCAGAACAACTACAATCTGAGCATGAAGCTTGCAAGTCATACCGAAGAATATTATGCAGCTTCTAATGCAGCCAACGAAAAGCTTGCAAATACGGGCTTTGCAGACCAGGAATTTACAGAGACAATAAACGATAGCCAGGTTCTCAGCGTAAAAGTAGAAAATGGTAAAATTACAAAGTGGAAAGTAGAAAGTACTAACGGTTGGGAAGCTGATAATACTCAGCCAGTTATGACTATAGAAGATTAAAACTAGATTTAATTATCGGGAGGAATGAGTAAATGGCAGTAGATATTGTTAGTTATTTGACTGACGCAGTTAGAAAATACAAGGCTTCTGATGTATTCATTATCACAGGTCGTGAAGTATCATTTAGAGTAAATGATTTAGTAATGACCAGAACAGAACTAGAGGAAGGCTTCACTGAAAAATCCGAGATAGACGAAGGACCAGTAATGCCAGCCAGAGCAGAAGAGCTTGTTGAACAGATATTTAAGCTTGCAAATAGAGATATAAATAAATTTAAGGAAAAGGGTGATGATGATTTCTCCTTTGCTATTAAGGACGTTTCTCGTTTCAGAGTAAATGCTTTCAAGCAAAGAGGTACATACGCAGCTGTAGTGCGTGTCATCACTTTTACTTTGCCAGATTACAAGTCTCTTGGTATTCCAGAGTCAGTTATTAATCTTGCAAACCAGTCAAAGGGACTAGTGCTTGTTACAGGCCCTGCAGGTAGTGGTAAATCCACCACCTTGTCATGTATCGTAGATAGAATAAATAAAAATTATAATAAGCATATTATTACACTAGAAGATCCAGTGGAGTATTTGCACCGCCACGGAAAATCAATTGTATCTCAGCGAGAGATTCATCTGGATACAGAAAATTATGTGACAGCACTGCGTGCATCACTTCGTCAGAGTCCAGATGTTATTCTTCTTGGAGAAATGCGTGATGCTGAGACCATCTCAGTAGCCATGACAGCAGCTGAGACAGGACATCTTATTTTATCAACACTTCATACTATTGGAGCAGCCAATACTATAGATAGAATTATTGATGTATTCCCATCAGAGCAGCAGCACCAGATTGCATTGCAGCTATCTATGGTTATCAGAGCGGTGGTATCTCAGCAGCTTGTTCCTGCAATCGATGGATCTTTGGTTCCAGCCTTTGAGGTAATGACTGCCACACCAGCTATTCGAAACATGATTAGAGAGAATAAAGTACCTCAAATTGAGGGCGTAATCTACTCTTCTGATACAGATGAGATGGTTTCTATGGATTCTAGTCTTTTCAAATTGACAAAACAGGGTATAATATCCAAGGAAACAGCGATGGAGTATGCTGTAAACCCAGAAATGCTAGGAAGAAGATTAGGAGTATAAGTAGATGGAAAATTTCAAACCGATGCTGTTTACTTGCATGAAAAACTATAGCAAGGAACAGCTAGTCAAAGACATTGTGTCTGGTATCATTGTGGCTATCATTGCCCTACCACTTTCAATTGCCCTTGCGTTGGCATCAGGAGTTGGTCCAGAGCCAGGTCTTTACACAGCTATTGTAGCTGGATTTTTGATTTCGTTCTTTGGAGGCAGTAGCGTTCAGATAGCGGGCCCAACAGCGGCATTTGCTACAATTGTAGCTGGTATTATTGCCACAGACGGAATGGATGGACTTGTAGTTGCCACAGTTATGGCGGGTATTATTCTTATAATACTTGGTATAGTAAAGGCAGGAGCACTTATTAAGTTCATACCTTACACAATTACCACAGGATTTACTGCTGGTATTGCTGTCACTATTTTAATTGGTCAGTTCAAGGATTTCTTTGGTGTAGATTTCCGCGGAGCAAAGCCAATCGAAACAATGGACAAGTTAAAGGCATTCTTTGACAATATAGATACATTAAACTGGCAGGCCACATTAGTTGGTGTTGTTTGTTTATTGATTCTTATCCTTTGGCCAAAGGTTAGTGCAAAGATTCCAGGTTCAATCATTGCAGTATTTGTTGGTATTGCCATGGTAAAGGGTCTTGGATTAAAGGTAAACACAATCGGTGATTTATATACACTTAGCAGTGCTGCACCAAAGTTCTCATTGCCAAATCTTTCCCTTGGAATGATTAGAAATGAGATGCCAAATGCATTTACCATTGCTATTCTTGCAGCTATCGAATCACTTCTTTCAGCAGTAGTTGCTGATGGAATGGTAAATAGCAAGCACCGTTCAAACCAGGAGCTTATTGCTCAGGGTATTGGTAATATTGGTTCTGTACTTTTCGGTGGTATTCCTGCCACAGGAGCTATCGCACGTACAGCAGCAAACATTAAAAACGGTGGACGTACACCAATTGCAGGTATGGTTCACTCAGTAACATTATTATTAATTCTTGTTATCTTAATGCCATACGCAGCATTTATTCCAATGCCATGTATCGCAGCAATCCTTTTCCAGGTTGCTTACAATATGTGCCAGTGGAGACCATTTGTTAGATTAGTTAAATTCGCACCAAAGTCAGACATCATTGTTCTTGTTTTGACATTCGTGCTTACTGTAGTATTTGATCTTGTTGTAGCCATTGAGTGGGGCATGATTGTTGCATGTATTCTCTTTATCAAGAGAATGAGCGAGGAAACTCATGTAAATGGTTGGACATATCAAAGTGATGACGCTGAGTTTGTTGATGACCTCCGTCCAGTTGCAAAGGAAATCAGAGTATTTGAGATTACAGGACCTTTATTCTTTGGAGTTTCTGATGTTGTTGCAAACAGCATCAACGTAAAGGATTTCACAAAGGTTCTTATTATTAGAATGCGTTCAGTTCCAGCAATCGATGTTACAGCTCTTCGTGCTCTCAGAGATTTAGTTGAGCGCGCAGAGAAAAAGGGCATAAAGGTAGTATTCTCACATGTAAATGAGCAGCCTAGAAAGATGATGGAAAAGGCAGACTTCATTTCAATTGTAGGTGAGGAAAACTTCCAGCCAAATATCGATGCAGCTATCGATAGAGCAGAGTCAATAATAAAGCAGTAGTTTAATAAGAAAAGAGATTATTAAAACACGGTTTAATTATTATGAAAGCATTTTTAGAACCATTTGAATCATTAGTAGATATAGAGTCTCTCCGCGAGGCTCTAAATCGTCATGGAAAGATATACGATATAACTGGGTGCGCTGATAAGGCGCACCTTATTTTTGGTATTGGACATGACGTAAAATACAAGCTTATCGTTACAGCTGATGAGCTAAAGGCCAGAGAGCTATACGAGGAGTATAGATTCTTTGACAACGATTGCGTATATTTCCCTGCAAAGGATTTCTTATTTTATCAGTCGGATATCAGAGGAAATGCTCTTACAAGAGAGCGAATGAGTGCCATCGAAGCTGTAATAGGAAATAGTAGTTGTACAGTCATTACCACTATAGATGCCCTTATGAACAAGCTCCCTGCAAAGGAGTATTTTGAGGAGGGTGTCATAGCATTATCTGATACAGATACTGTGGATATGGATGATTTCAGAAAGAGACTTGTGGCCATGGGCTATGAGGCTGTTGGCACCTGTGAGCATCCAGGAGAGTTTGCCATCAGAGGTGGAATCATTGATGTTTTCCCACTGACTGCAGAGCTACCAGTTCGTATAGAATTATGGGGCGATGAGGTGGATAGTATTCGCTCTTATGACCCATCAAATCAAAAATCAATCGAAAATATAAATCAAGTTTTAATTTTTCCCGCGGTGGAATTAATCCTGTCTCAGGACGAGGTAGAGGCTGGTCTGCAAAAAATCGAAGCTGAGAGAGATAGCAGATACGAGGCCTACCGTCAGGAAATGAAAACAGAAGAGGCATACCATTTAAAGACCTATGTGGATAGAGTGGTAGAAGAAACCAGAGAATGGGGATTAAGCCAAGAGCTAGAGACTCATCTTACATACTTCTGCGATAATCTTGGATCGTTTATAGACTTCATGCCAGCTGATACCTACATCTTTATGGATGAGGTCCAAAAGATAATCACAAAGGGCGAGGTTACCTCAGCGGAATTTACAGATGCCATGACTAGACGTGTAGAGCAGGGATATATGCTTACAGGTCAGATGGATATGCTTTATTCTTTAGAGCAGGTTTTCGCCAAAATCGAAAAGCATCCAGTCACACTTATGTCAGTGCTTGATGCAAAGAACAAGCTGTTAAAATCAGCTGGGCATTTCAGCATTGCCATCCAGGGTGTAAATGCCTATAACGGCAGCTTTGAGCTTTTGACAAAGGAGCTGCTCCAATATAAAAAGAGAAAATACAAGGTATTGCTTGTCACCAGTTCATCCACAAAGGGTCAGCGTTTGGCTGAGGATTTGATGGATGAGGGACTAAATGCATACTTTACCACAGATATGGATCATAGCATCGCACCAGGCGAAACTATGATATGTGTGGGAAATATTAAAAGAGGATTTGATTATCCAGATGCAGCCTTTGTAATGCTTTCTGACGGAGATATCTTTGGTCATGTTAGAAAGAAAAAGCGCCGTGTAAAGAAATACGAGGGCGAGTCTATTTCATCCTTCTCAGACCTTCATGTGGGAGATTTCGTAGTTCATGAAAACTACGGACTAGGTGTCTACAAGGGCACAGAGCAGATAGAGGTAGACAAGGTTATTCGTGATTATATAAAAATCGAGTATGCCAAGGGCAGCAATCTTTATGTACTTACCTCGCAGCTGGATCAGATTCAAAAGTATTCTGGCCCAGAGGGCAAAAAGCCAAAGCTAAATTCTTTAGGTGCTGGTACTCAGGAGTGGCATAGAACAAAACAAAAGGTTCAATCTGCTGTTGGTATTGTGGCAAAGGAACTAGTAGACCTTTATGCCCTTCGTCAAAACACAAATGGATTTGTCTATGGTCCAGATACTGTATGGCAGAGAGAATTCGAGGAGAGCTTCCCATATGACGAGACAGAGGGACAGCTCAATGCAATAGAGGCTGTAAAGGCAGATATGCAGTCCACCAAGATTATGGATAGATTAATCTGTGGTGACGTAGGCTTTGGTAAAACTGAGGTGGCCATGCGCGCAGCCTTCAAGGCAGTGCAGGAAGGAAAGCAGGTGGCATACCTGGTGCCTACTACCATCCTGGCCCAGCAACATTACAACAATTTCGTCCAAAGAATGGGCGCCTACCCTGTAAATGTGGGATTGCTTTGCAGATTCAGAACTCCTGCGGAGCAAAAGAAGACCATCGAGGGATTAAAGGCCGGTACAGTGGATATTGTTATCGGTACCCACAGGCTTATTTCAAAGGATGTGCAGTTCAAGGATTTAGGACTTCTCATTATTGATGAGGAACAGCGTTTTGGTGTAAACCACAAGGAAAAGATAAAGCAGATGAAAAAGACCGTAGATGTGCTTTCTCTATCAGCTACACCTATTCCTAGAACCCTGCATATGTCACTGGTTGGCATAAGAGACATGAGTGTATTAGATGAGGCACCTATGGAGCGTACACCAATCCAGACCTTTGTATTTGAATACAATGAAGAGATGGTTAGAGAGGCCATTGTCAGAGAGATGGCTAGAGATGGGCAAGTATATTACGTATTCAACCGAGTCAGGGGTATCCAGGATATGGCAGCAGAAATCGAGCGCTTGGTTCCAGAGGCAAATGTAGGCTATATCCATGGTCAGATGACCGAGGCCAAGGTGGAGGATGTAATGATGCAGTTCATCAACCATGAGCTGGATGTATTGGTGGCTACCACTATCATAGAAATCGGTCTGGATATTTCTAACGTAAATACGATAATTATTCACGACTCTGATAACCTAGGATTGTCCCAGCTATATCAGCTAAGGGGACGTGTAGGTAGAAGTAACAGAACCGCATATGCGTTTTTAATGTACCGCAGAGACAAGATGCTAAAAGAGGTTGCAGAAAAACGTCTAGCCGCCATAAAGGAATTTACAGACCTAGGCTCTGGCTTTAAGATTGCCATGCGTGATTTGGAAATTCGAGGTGCAGGAAATTTACTTGGAGTGGAGCAGCACGGAAATATGACTGCAGTAGGCTATGACCTATACTGCAAGATGCTAAATGAGGCTGTCAAAATCGAAAAGGGTGAAATTACAGAGGATACCTTCAATACCTCTGTTGATATTAATATTGAGGCATACCTGCCAGATACATACGTATCAAACGAGGAGCAGCGTATTGATATTTACAAGCGTATCGCGGCCATCGATAGCGAGGAAGCTAGAGATGATATGTTAGATGAGCTTGTGGATAGATTTGGTGAGCCAAAGAAGTGTGTTCAAAATCTTCTTTGGGTGGCTATGCTGAGAGTTCACGCTCACGAGGCATACGTCAGTGCTATTGAGCAAAAGGGCGACTTCATCAAGATAATAATGTATGAAAAAGCAAAGATTGATATTCTACAGATTCCTGCATTATTGGAGAGAAACAATCCTCATATCACCTTTTCAGCCGATCCAAAGGAGCCTGCCTTCACCTTTAACACAAAGGCAAATACACGTATAAAACCTAATGAAATATTCGATTATCTTCAGGATTTCATCATGGACCTAAAGACTATTAAAGTTGATAATTAGTAGTAAAAATCGTATAATCAAAAGGATTGAAAATTCTGGAGGAAAGAATAATGAATAAGAGATTTTTGACATCAGGTTGTGCAGCAGTCTTAGCAGCTACTACACTTATGGGATGTGGTGGCATTAATCCTTCTGCTACACTTGTTGATATAAATACAGGCGATAGCAAAGACACCATTTCACTTGGTTATGGAAATTTCGTAGCTCGCTATCAGCAGGCTACCTACGATCAGTTCCTTTTAGCATATTATGGTGAGTCCATGTGGACTACTGATATGTCGGGTTCTGGTAGCACATTCCAAGATGATACCAAAGATGGCATCCTAGATGACATGGAGGAACAGTATTTGTGCAAGCTTCATGCAGCTGACTATGACATTGCCCTTACAGATGAGCAGAATACAGCAATTGCAGACGCTGCTGCTCAGTTCATCAAAGACAATCCAGAGGACACATTGGAAGTTATGGGGGCTACAGAGGAGTATGTAAAGCAGTTTCTTGAATACCGCACATACAACAATCTTGTACAAAGCGCAGTAAAGGAAGAAGGAAAGTCTGAATACAAAGAGGACGAGTACTGGATGCGTACATTCTCATATGTGCTTGTAGATACTACAGGTGCAAAGGCAGAGGATGGTACAGTTACTGAGTACACTGATGAAGAGCTTGCTGGCTTAAAGGAGCAGGCAGAGACAATCGCAGCAGCAGATGATTTCGATGCAGCTGTTACAGATGCTGGACTTACAGCACAGACATACTCTTACCTAAAGGGTGAAGAGGAAGATGAAACAATGGATATGTCTATTATCGAGGCAGCTGAAAAGATGTCCGAGGGTGATGTATCAGACGTAATCGAAATCGATGGTGTTGGATATTATGTAATCCGACTTGATGCAGACCATGACGAGGAAGCATCAGAAACAAAACTTGATTCTCTTACAGATGAGTATTACAATGACATCCTCGAAGCTTGGAAGGGTGACATCGTTTGGAAGGTCAACGAAAAAGCTTGGAAGACAGTCCAGTTTGATACTTTATTCAAATCAAAAGAGGACGAGACAGCCACAGAGGAGACTACTGACGAGACTACAGAGTCTACCAATGAACCTGAGGAAAGTACAGAAGAGATAACAGAAGAGTCTACAGAGGAGGAAGAGGTTGCAGAGCAGTCTGAGGACGAGCCATCCGACGAGACATCAGAGGAGTCTACTGATGGAGCAGCCGCAGAGTAATAAATGAAATTTATTCTTAGCTACGTAAAAAAATATCATATACGAGCTATTTTAGCCCCATTCTTTAAGATGTTAGAGGCAGTTTTCGAGCTTCTGGTACCACTTGTTATGGCATCAATCATTAACAAGGGTATCGGAAGCGGAGACTCCGCTTATATCATCCGTATGAGTGGGGTTTTATTAATTTTAGCCGTATGTGGATTGATATTCTCAATCACAGCACAATATTTTAGTGCATATGTTGCAGTATATTCTGCATCAGACATCCGACATGATTTATTCGCAAAGATATTATCATTGTCACAGGGTGCAAAGGATAGAGTTGGTGAGGAGGTACTTACCACTCGTATTACAAATGATATAAACCAGATCCAAAACGCTATAAATATGGTACTTAGATTATTCCTAAGATCACCATTTATCGTTGCTGGAGCTACAATTATGGCATTTATAGTAGATGTTAAATCAGCATTTACTTTTTTAGTTGTAGTCGGTTTACTATCCATAATCGTATATTTCATCATGAGATATACATTGCCTCGTTACAAGGCAATAGCAGCAAAGCTAGAAAAGGTATTACACCTTACATCTGAAAACCTTACAGGTTCGAGAGTTCTTAGAGCCTTCTGTCAAACAGACAAAGAAAAGAAGGACTTTGAGATAAAGACAAAAGAGCTTGCCAGCATGCAGATTAATACAGGACGTATTGCAGCATTGCTAAATCCTGTTACATATGTAGTTGTAAACTTTGGTATCATCGCACTTATTTATGTATCAATGAAGCGAGTTGATAGCGGATTTATTTTACAGGGTGATATTGTTGCCTTAGTAAACTACATGTCACAAATTCTTATTGAGCTAGTAAAATTAGCCAACCTTATTGTTTTATTAATGAAAGCATTCCCATCTGCTGAACGTGTATCTGAGCTTATGAATATGAAATCAGACGAGAGAGCTCACCTTGAAAATCAGGGTCAGTCAAACAGCGCTGATTTAAAGCTTGATCATGTATATTTCAGCTACAACGGTGGAAATGAATATGATATTGAAGACATTTCTCTAAACATCCCATCTGGTTCGGTCCTAGGTGTTATCGGTGGTACAGGTTCAGGAAAGAGTACCTTCCTTCGCCTACTCAATCACACCTACGATGTCACAAAGGGAACAGTTACCTTAGACGGAAAAGATGTTAGAGCTTTTACTGATACAGAGCTTTCAGATATCTTTGGCATCGTCCCTCAAAGAGCAGCCCTCTTTAGTGGAACAGTCAGATCAAACATGACAATGAAATGTGCAGATGCCACAGATGCTGATATAGAGGCAGCACTTACTACAGCCCAGGCACTTGATTTCGTTCAGGCAAAGGACGGCGGTATAGATGCCACAGTGGCAGGCCGTGGAGCCAATTTCTCAGGCGGCCAAAAGCAGAGACTTACAATTGCCCGTGCACTTGTAAGCAAGCCACAGATTCTTATTTTAGATGATTCGTCATCAGCCCTTGATTTGGCCACAGAGTCAAAGCTTAAAAAGGCATTGATGTCACTTCCATGGCATCCAACAATTATTATAGTTTCACAGAGAGCTTCTTCTGTATTGGAAGCAGACCAGATATTAGTACTTGATGATGGCAAATGCGTAGGCCTTGGTTCACATGATAAGCTTTTGGGTACATGCGAGACCTACGAGGAGATTTACTATTGTCAGTATCCAAGAGAGGAGGCAAACAATGGCTAAAAAAGAGTCTCAATCAAGGATATTAAATCGTGTTTTAACAGAACTAAAGGCCTATAGCACCAGCATTATCTTTTCTATATTATGTGCTATTGCCACAGTTTACCTTACACTTAGAATTCCAATCCTCACAGGTCAGGCAGTGGACTGTGTTATAGGACCAGGTGAGATTGATTATGTAAAGCTTTTATCTATTCTTGAGGTGATGGGTGGTACAGTTGCTGCCACATTCTTTACTCAGTGGATTATGAATAGACTCAACAACAATATTACCTATAGTGTTACAAAGAGTCTTAGAGATAGAGCCTTTGCAAAGCAGCAGCACATGAAACTAGCAGACATCGATAGTCATCCACATGGCGATTATGTCAGCCGTATCGTTTCAGACGCTGATACATTTTCTGATGGATTATTAATGGGATTTACACAGGTGTTTACAGGTGTTCTTACTATTATAGGTACCATTTACTTTATGATAGGCATTTCACTCAAGATTGCCCTTATAGTAATTATCCTTACACCTGCATCACTATTCCTTGCAAAATTTATTTCAGAACGTACCTACAAGTTCTTTGGCCAGCAGGCAAAGCTTCGTGGTACAGAAACTTCTTATATAGAAGAAATCATCCTCAACAAAAATATCGTACGAAATATGGATTACGAGGATGACGCTCTTGTTAAATTTGAGAGCATGAACGATGAATTGGCAGATGCTTCTATGAAGGCTACCTTCTATTCATCCACAGTAAACCCAAGCACTCGTCTTGTTAACAACATCATCTATGCAATCGTTGGAGTTCTTGGTGCACTTATGGCTATCGCAGGAGGAATTACAGTCGGCGGACTTACTTCTTTCTTATCTTATGCCAGCACCTATGGAAAGCCATTCAACGAAATTAGTGGTGTAGTTACAGAATTCCAAAATGCCTTGGCATGTGCCGAGCGCCTATTTGAAATGATAGATGCCGAGGTGGAAGTGGACGAAGGCGAAAAGATTATTGATGGCGCAAAGGGCAGCATCGAGTTCAAGGATGTATTCTTCTCATATGATAAGAACAAAAAGCTTATCGAAAACCTTAACATCAAGGTTGAGCCAGGACAGAGGGTTGCCATTGTTGGACCTACCGGTGCTGGTAAGAGTACAATCATTAATCTATTAATGAGATTTTATGATATCGATGCAGGACAGATTACTATCGACGGCGTAGATATTTCAGATATTAGCATAGACAATCTTCGAAGAAACTTTGGTATGGTTCTTCAGGAGACTTGGGTAAAGGAAGCCACAGTAAAGGAAAACCTTAGAATGGCAAGCCCAAATGCCACAGATGAAGAAATCATCGAGGCAGCAAAGGCTACTCACGCCCATAGCTTTATAAAGAAGATGCCATATGGCTATGACACAATTCTTTCTACAGATAATGGATCATTATCTCAGGGACAGATGCAGTTATTATGTATTACACGAGTTATGTTGAATATTCCTCCAATGTTAATTTTGGATGAAGCAACAAGTTCAATTGATACACGTACAGAACAGAAAATTCAATCAGCATTTAATAAAATGATGAAGGGCCGTACAACATTTGTTGTAGCCCATAGACTTTCTACTATCCGCGAGGCGGATGTAATTCTCTTTGTTAAGGATGGACAGATTGTAGAACAAGGTAATCACAGAGAACTGTTGCAGAAAGATGGCTTTTATGCTAAATTATATCGGAGTCAGTTTGCTTAAATTCAGAGTAGAATATTTGTCACTTTTTAAAAAAATCTACTTGTAGATTGAATGCGGGGCTGAATTTAAGCAAACCCGAAAAAGAAATTAAAGTATTTGCAGGCTGAATTTTTAGGCAAATATAGATAATATTAGGAGTTAGCATGGAACAGTATGTGATAAAAGGTGGCACTCCACTTCGTGGAGAGGTCGAGATTAGTGGCGCAAAAAACGCTGCACTCGGTATCTTAGCAGGTGCCATTATGACAGACGAAACTGTTACAATTGAAAATTTACCAAACGTAAAGGATATAAATGTACTTATCGGAGCAATCGAGGACATTGGAGCTACAGTTAATCGTATCGATGCCCATACAGTAGAGATTACAGGAAAGACTATCAATAGACTTTCAGTTGATTACGAATATATCAAAAAGATTCGTGCATCATATTATTTAATGGGTGCACTTCTTGGAAAATATAAAAATGCTGAGGTTGCACTTCCAGGTGGATGTGCCATTGGTTCACGTCCTATCGATCTACACGTAAAGGGACTAAAGGCACTTGGTGCAGACGTAGACGTTAGCTATGGTCTATGGTCAGCAAAGGCTGATAGATTAGTTGGTAGCCACATCTACCTTGATAAGGTTTCAGTCGGTGCTACTATCAACATTATGCTTGCAGCTGTTCTTGCTGATGGAAAGACTACTATCGAAAATGCAGCAAAGGAGCCACACGTAGTTGATGTTGCCTCATTCCTTAACAGTATGGGTGCCAATATCCGTGGAGCTGGTACAGATGTTATCCGTATCAGTGGTGTTTCTGCACTTCATGGTACAAATTATGCAGTTATCCCAGACCAGATAGAGGCTGGTACATATATGTGTGCAGCAGCAGCTACACACGGAAACGTAGTTATCAAAAATGTTATTCCAAAGCATTTAGAGGCTATTTCAGCAAAGCTTATCGAGGCAGGATGTCTTATCGAGGAATATGATGATGCAGTACGAGTTATCGGTGAGGGCAGAAAGCTCACAAACACTCACGTTACTACACTTCCATATCCTGGATTCCCTACAGATATGCAGCCTGAGATTACAGCAGTTCTTGCTATTGCTGAGGGTACTAGTACAGTTACAGAGTCTATTTTTGAAAACAGATTTAAATACGTTGATGAGCTTGCTCGCATGGGTGCATCTATAAAGGTAGAGAGCACAGTAGCTATTGTTACAGGTGTTAGCAACTACACAGGTGCTAGAGTTAGTGCTCCAGATCTTAGAGCTGGTGCAGCTCTTATCATTGCAGGTCTATCTGCTGATGGCATCACAGTTATTGATGACATTCAGTACATTCAGCGTGGATATGAGGACCTTCCTACAAAGCTATCAGGTCTTGGTGCTCAGTTTGAAATGGTAGACAACGAAAGAGATTTACAGAAATTCAAATTAAAGGTTTCATAAATCAATATTTTGATAGATTACTAGGTCAGCTGCGGCTGACCTATTTCTAGATACAGAATAATTTAGTTATAGGAGATTTAGCGATGGATATTACAGAAAACATTGATGTACATGATTGTCCTATCTGCGGAGGCGCAGGCCTTATGGAGTCAGAGGACCACGGATATTATGTAGCATGCCTCGATTGTGGTAGCTACACTGGAACAGTTGGTTTCAAGAGTGAAGAAGGACGCGTTGCCGCAGCAGAAAAGGCAGCCATGCTTTGGAACACAGGCAAAGTAATAAACAGTGCTCCAGGAGAATAAAGAATAAGCCATAGACTAGACAATTAATTGTTTAGCCTATGGCCTTTTTATTTAAATTATTATTTTACGATATCCTTGAAATCTACTCTGATGATTTTACTTATATCGGCCACAGCCACCTTTAACTGATGGCCAACTTTTCCACCTGAGAAAAAGATTTCTTCAAAGTTATTCGCGCTGGCATCAATAACTGTTGTGAAAAACTTTTTCATACCGATAGGAGAGCATCCACCGTGAACATATCCTGTCAGTGGAAGCAGGTCCTTTTGCTTGAGCATTTCTATGTTTTTTTCGCCTACGGCGCTGGCAGCTTTTTTTAAATCAAGCTCTGCAGCCACAGGAATTACAAAAACATAATGGGTTCCAGTTTTGCCAGTTGTTACTAGTGTCTTAAAGGCCTGAGCAGGATTCTCGGAAAGCTTTTCTGCAATTTCCTCTCCAGATAATCCCTCAGCATCATCTAATGAAAAGTGTTCATAGGCTATTTTCTTCTGATCCAATAGTCTCATTACATTTGTCTTATCGTCTTTCTTAGCCATATTTTACCTCTATTATTTAAAAACTGAATTGTTGCTATAGAGCTTTTTAGCTATATCATAGGCAATCTCAGATGAATACTCTTCTGAAAAAGGCTCATTTTTACTAGCTGCTCTATTTAATCTGCGAACCCATGCTATCATTTCATCAAAGGGATAGTCAATAGGAGCCATAATTTCACCAATTTTCAAAAGCTCAAATTCACATATAGAGATAATCTCCAGGCATAGATGCAATTCACCTGTTATATCACTTGCTTCCATTAATATATCAGGGCGCTTTTGGCGTACATTTAGGAAATAATTCTTAGCACTCTTTATATCATGCTTCTTTAAATATTTATCTATCTGCAGCTTTGTTTCACGAGTCTCGGTTTTTTCACCAATAAAGCCAACCTTGCATTCCTTTACCTTTAGTCCTTTGTATTCGCACCAGACAAATAGAATAAACTCTGAAATAAATCCGTATAAACGTTTATGATAATCGTCATATGAATCCAGATTAATTCTCTTATGTAGCTCAAAGAATATAGGAAATAGAAAGCTGCAATATTCGTCGAACAAATCCTTTTTGCAGTACATAATATTTCCAAAGTAGGTGTGATTTTCATGCACCCTTTTTTCAAAGAGAGGGAGAAAATCCGGGTATAATTCACCTATTACTTCCATAGTATTATCTAAATCATCCATGGCATGGTTGTGCCCAAATCCATAATAATAGGAAAAGTTTAATTCTAAAGATTTGCTTGTGAGAATATCGTAGCTAGTCAAAAGTTGTTCGATTTCTGATTTTGTGAAAACCAGCTCCGCTTCATTTAATAGAAATCTTCTGTAATGGCATACGCCTACCAAGTCTGCGTCATGCACATTTTTCCACACCCAATAAACCCCAGTTAATTCGCTGTAATAGCAATTTAAATCTGAAATATTGTCACCATTATCATCAGTTAAATAACCTAAATTATAGTGAGTGCTTGCTCCGACCTGTAGAGGAACATAGGTTGAATCACTAGGAATATCAAATTTTTTATGAGTCATACAAAATATTTTTGTTTTCATAATTTGATTGTACTTATGTAATTATTTAAGGGCAATGAAAGTTTTGCGAAATTTCTGTTAAAAGAGATAAATAGTCTGAAAAAGTTGATATACTAACTTTACTAATGTGGGCGAATACCGCTAAATATCTTTAATAGTACAAGGATGGAGGAAGCAAAATGGAAACAAACGAGAAGATGGATATTGAAACCAGACAAATGTATGAAAAGAATCGATTGGCTAGATATTGCGGAACAATAACTTGTATTGCGCTTATTATTATTGGGTTAAGGACCTTAATATTTGAGGGCCCAGATACCTGGACTATTATAAGATTAGCCATTGCAGTGCTTGATATTATTCTATTTCAGGTTTGTGCCATGTCCTTTGGCGAAAAGTATAGGTATAAGTATTGTATTACTTTGTCTATGGTTGTTCTCTTTTTGATTACTATTTATTACCCTGCAGATGAGCATATGTATGCGTTTATGTATACAATTATTTTGATTGTAATGATTTATGGTGAGGCAAATACAGTACGATTAGGTTGTTTTATTGCAATTTTCTGCTTAATTACATCTGGAGCTATTGAAATACACAGAGGAAATATTACAATTCATGAATTATTTACACAGTTAATGTTCAGTATTATCGGCTGTACAATTGCTGTTATTGTTTGTAAGCAACAGCGCAGACAGAATTTCGAAACCTTGGATACTATAAAAGAACATGCGGAAGATATTAAAGAAACATCAGAGACAATTGTTGAGTTAGCAGAAAATCTTAACAAGAAATTTGAAGAGGCAAATGAGGTATCAACAAACTTAAATGAGTCTATGAATGTAGTTCATGATTCTGTTATTGAAATTGTTGAGGGAACAAAGACTACTGCAGAAGCTATTGAAAATCAAACAAACAAGACAGCAGTTATTCAGGAAAGTATAAACGTTGTTGGTAGAGAAGCTAATAATATCGATGAAGTATCTAGAAACGTTGAAGGATCAGTAAACGAAGGTGTAGAGTTAGTAAATCAATTAAAGAACCAGGCTGAAAAGGTTGCTAATATAAATATTGAAACTAGCGATACAACAAAGGCGCTGAATGACAGTATCCAAGATATTCAAGGTATTACAGAAACAATTCTTGGTATTTCTAGTCAGACAAATTTATTAGCACTAAATGCTTCAATTGAGGCTGCTAGAGCAGGTGAGGCAGGAAAGGGTTTTGCAGTTGTTGCAGATGAAATACGAGCTCTTTCTGAAAGTACAAGAGAGGCTACAGAAGAGATTGCAAAAATTATAGAGAGATTAACCTCAGATGCTCGTTCGGCAGCAGACGCCATGTCAAAGTCAGCGGAGTATGCTACTAAACAAAACGAGCTTATTAGTGAAACCGGTACTAAATTAGACACTATTAAAGAGGGTACAGACGAGCTAAGAACTGGTGTTGTACAGGTAAAATCATCGGTAGATGAGGTTATTAGTGCTAATACAGAGATTATGGAAAACATTACCAATTTATCAGCTACATCAGAGGAGGTGGCAGCAGCCACAGATACAGTTGGTTCAGTTAGTGATGATGCCATGGATGCTCTTAGAAATATGAATGAAACATTAGAGGTTATAAACAAAATCGCAAAAGAGATGGAAGAGATGGCCCTAAAGTAAGGTAACAGTGTGATGTAGTAAAATGGAGGCATCAGGGTATGGAGAAAAAAATAGCACCTAAGGCAATCAGCAAAAAATTAACGCTATTTTTTGCAGCACTATTAATTTGTAGCGTTATAATCGGAGAATCAATTGCCGCAATCTTTGGAACAAGTATGATCAAGGATTTGATTGATAAATCCCTGAAGAGTGAGGTTATAGTAGATGCAGGCGAGGTTAATAAAGTTTTAAACTCTACCTTCTACTATTTAAATGGCGTAGCTGATTCAGTGGAAAACCTGAATTTCCAAAGTGATGAGGAGATAATGAGTTATCTTACCCAGACAGTAGGAAGATACGACACTATTCCTACCGGCGCATATTTAGCATTGGAGGATGGTTCGTTCTTTTATCCTTCTGACCCGGGCTTTACCATGGAAGGAATCACAGAAAAGCCATGGTACAAAGAGGCCTTAGGCTATGATAATACATGGTTCTACTATTATGATGTTCCATATTTTGACAATGTAACAGGTGAGCTTTGCTCAACAGTTATTAGGCATGTTCATCTAAAGGATGGACGTGAGGGATGCTTTGCCTGTGATATTATGATGGGCACAATACAGGAGACTTTAAACTCTATTCAGCTATATAAAACTGGTGGCGCTATGATGGTTACCACAGATGGATTGATTCTTACATATAAGGATACAGAGGTTTGCGGAACCAATATTGCTGATAACACAGATGATAAATTCCTAAAGGCTGTTGGTGGATTTCTTGGAGTAGAGGACAATGTGCTTACCACTGTAACAGCAGGTGGAGATAAATATTACATGGTATCCTCTACAGTAGATGGAACAGATTGGCAGGTAATTACCTATGCCAAAAAGTCTGAGGTGCTAGCTACACTTTACAAGATTTTGGTAGCACTTGTTATCTTTACATTTGCAGCAGTATTGATTGTTGTAATTGTTATGGTAAGAGTTCTTTCAAATATGATTAAAAAGCCTGTTACAGCACTTACAGAAAATATTGAAAAGATTGCAAGTGGAGATTTCACTGTAGATATTGAATCAAAGGGTAATGATGAAATTGCATTTATGAATACAGCCATGGGCGATTTTATCAATGGTATGCGTGAAAGCTTGATTCAAATCAAGACAGTATCTCAGAATCTTTTAAATGATGCGCAGGTTTCAAAGGAAACAGCTGAAGGGTTGGAGGCAGCAGCCAATGACCAGTCAGCATCTATGGACCAGATTCGAGAGAATATTGATAATATGGCAGATGCAGTAACAGAGGTTGCAGAAAATGCCACAACACTTGCTCAGACTATCGCAGACGTAACCACAGAGGAAGAGCAAATCGAAAATACAATGAACGACCTGGTACAGAAGGCTGATGTGGGACAGCAGGATATGAAGAACGTAGCAGAGGGTATGGACCACATTGTTGCATCTATGCAGGATATGGCAGAGGCAGTTGCCAGCGTTGATGATGCTGCACAGGAAATCACACAGATTGTTGATTTGATTAATTCTATTTCCAGCCAGACCAATTTACTTTCTTTAAATGCAAGTATCGAGGCAGCCAGAGCTGGTGAGGCAGGAAAGGGCTTTGCAGTTGTTGCTACAGAAATTGGAGCACTTGCTAACAATTCTGCAGATGCTACAAACCAAATTGCAGATATTATCAAGGAAATGTCCGACAGAGTTCGCGACCTATCTGATAAATCTGCAGCCAATACAGAGCTTATCAATAACAGTGCAGAATCTGTAAACACAGCAGCTGACACCTTTAATGAAATCACTGTAGAATTAGGATCAGCCACAGCTACATTGAATGATATGGCAGAGCAGATGCGTCGAGTAAACGATGTTGCCACAAACATGGCTTCTGTATCGGAGGAGCAGTCAGCATCTACTCAGGAGATTGCATCAAATGTTGAAAAGGTTACTGAGACCTCAAAGGAGGTTGCCGCATCCAGCGAGAGAGTTGCCGATGCAGCCACATCAGTTTCAAATGCTGTTGATACAATCAATGAAAGCATGGTTAGATTTACAATCGATTCAGCCAAAAGGGTTGAAGAAAATGTAAATAATGATGAATTTTAAAGCTTTGCTAAAATAAATGATAATTAAGTAAAACCTCACAAATGGTGTAAAAACCTTCTGTGGGGTTTTACTTTATAAATATTTAATATTATTTTATTAGTATAAATGTAGGCGGCAGTATTATACTAATATTAGTAAATCATAGGAGGATAAATTATGTATTACGGATATGGTTTCATGTTTGATCCAACATATATTTTAGTTATTATTGGTGCTTTAATTTCTGGATTTGCATCAATGAAGGTTCAATCAACATACAGTCGATACGATAGAATCAGAAATTCCCGTGGAATTACATCTAATCAGGTGGCAGAGCATATTTTACATGCAGCAGGAATTTATGATGTTAGAATAGAGCGCATCAGAGGAAATCTTACAGACCACTATTCACCAAACGAAAAGGTCCTTAGACTTTCAGATGCAGTATACGGCAAGACCAGTGTGGCAGCCCTTGGCGTAGCAGCCCATGAGTGTGGACATGCTATCCAGCACCAGGAGGGATATGCACCATTAAAGCTTCGTTCAGCATCTGTACCACTTGCCAATATAGGCTCATGGATTTCATGGCCAGTTATACTTATTGGTATTTTGATTGGTAATACACCACTTGCCCAGGCAGGTATTGTGTTATTCACATTTGTTGTAGCTTTTCAGTTGATTACTCTTCCAGTGGAATTTGATGCCAGCGCTAGAGCATTGAAGATTTTAGAGAGAGATCACATTCTAGAGGGTGATGAGCATAGAGGTGCCACAAAGGTGTTAAAGGCCGCAGCCATGACCTATGTGGCAGCACTGTTTGCTACTATCTTACAGCTTCTTAGATTAGTATTATTAGTTAGCGGAAATCGCAGAAGAGATTAGGATATTTACATTATCTTTATAATCGCATATACGATTTGATTTCTTGATCTTTTTTATAGCCTTTTCGCTATCAGGAAAACTGTTTTGCCAGAAGCCCCAAAACTCCTTCATGCGATGGAGCACAGGCTTTTCACCAGAAAGTATTTCGGTATATTCACATAACAGTTCATTATGAAAATCTTTGAATAATCTTGGGTCTAGGGCTTTATGCTCTAGGCCTTTTTCATATTCAAGGGCAAGCTCAGGATTTGCAATAAGCCCACGTCCAATCATAACAGCATCTATTGATTCGTATTTACGAAGTGTATTTTCTATATCATCGCAAGTAACTAAATCACCATTGAATATAAGAGGTGCTTTTGCATGCTCATAGGCATATTCAAAGAATTCTGGGCGAATAGGCTCACGATAGAAATCAGTTTGAACACGAGGATGAATGGTTAGCTCAGAAATAGGATATTTATTATAAATATCTAATACCTCATAAAATTCCTCAGGGTCTGCTTTTCCTAGTCTTGTTTTGATGGAAATGGCAGGCGCTTTTGCATCTACTAGTCGGCAGGCTTTGTCCAGTCCATCAAAAATCTCATAGAGCATATTATCGAGGTCTTCCGGATAATATAAAAGACCAGAGCCCTTTTTCTTTGCCACCACAGTGCCACTAGGACAGCCTAGGTTAAAATTGATTTCCTTAAATCCCAAGGATGCAATCTCTGCAGCAGCCCAAAGAAAGTGCTCAGCCTTGTTTGTTAAAAGCTGTGGAACGGTGGTTTCTATATTATTCTTTTCAGGATTGATTTCCTTGAATTCACGGGTAGTAAATTTAAATGTAGAATTTGGCGATATAAAAGGTGTAAAGTATTTTGCCACACCGCCATAATATTTTTCGAAGGTGTTTCGATAAATGCTATCTGTAACGCCTTCCAGTGGCGCCAGGTAAATATTTTTCATAGGATACCTCTATCATATATTTATAATGGGACAAATACTGAAGCCAATGCAATATTTGTAAAGTGCTATCATGTTAACACATCAGTTTAGAATTAAACAGTGTTCAAAATTGTAAATATGTGGTAAAATCCAAATGCTGTTAAAAAATTAACGCTTGCTATTTTATGTTCACAGGAGGAGACCGCTAGACGGCTTCTACCAAAAGGAGGATTATATGCAAAGCAACAATTCTAAAAGCTATGGGCTTGTGCTCACAGCATTATTCGTAGCCATTATTGTAGTTATGGCTTCCACACCACTCGGATTTATTCCACTTGTAGTTATTAATGCAACCACACTTCATATTCCAGTTATTCTTGGTTCATTATTCTTAGGACCAAAGAAGGGCGGATTCCTTGGAGGAGTATTTGGTCTTACCAGCTTAATCAAGAGCTCTATGGGAGCAGCATCATTATCTGCTTTCGTATTCTCACCAGTGGCAGCTCTTTCAATGCTTCCACATGATACTGTTGGCGCAGCTCTTTTACTTGTACTCAAGAGTACATTCATTGCAGTTGTTCCTAGAGTATTAATCGGTGTTGTACCTTACTTCGTATACATTGGAATCAAGAGAGCCATTAGCTCAGACAAAAAGGTAGTTTACGGTTCAATTATTAACGCTGTTATTTCCTTTATTCTTGGATTTGGTGTGTTCGCATTTTTCAATAAAATGATTTCACAGCAGGGACTTGGTATGTCAGTTGCAGTTGCCCAGATTCTTGGAGTAGTAATTGGCATCGCAGCTTTTGCAGGAATTGAATATTTATTTATGAACAAGGATGCAAAGGCACTTGGATTTATCACAGCAGGTATTGCTGGTGCTATGACAAATACACTTCTTGTTATGGGTAGCATTTATGTATTCTACAAATATCCATATGCAGAGGCTGTAGGAGTTGATCCAGATGCTCTTATGACAATGATTGGTGGAGTTATCAGCTTCAATGGTGTTATCGAGGCTGTTGTTGGTGCCATCATTGTTTATCTTGTAGGAATTGTTTTAGATAAGATTCAGCCAGCAGGCGTGTACAACAATGGAAAGTCGACTAGACCCATAAAGGTTGTTGAACACGAAGAGTCAGTTAGCCAGATGGCAGAATAATTGTAATTTTAGAGAATCAGTTCTAAAATGTTATGAAAAGCAAGTTTTAAACAGCATTTAAATGAAAAAAGGTAAGCAAAGCTTACATTGAAAAGAGGTATTTATGTTAAAAGGTAAATGTGTAGTGCTTGGTGTTACAGGCTCTATAGCAGCATACAAAATTGCAAATTTAGCATCAGCATTGGTGAAGCTTGGGGCGGATGTAAATGTCATCATGACAAAGAATGCCACAAATTTCATAAACCCAATTACCTTTGAAACACTTACATCGAATAAATGTCTTGTAGATACATTTGATCGTAATTTTCAGTTTAATGTAGAGCATGTGGCTCTTGCCAAGCGTGCTGACATTTTTATGGTTGCGCCAGCTAGTGCAAACGTAATCGCAAAGATGGCACATGGTATAGCAGACGACATGCTCACTACAACAATTCTAGCAGCTAAGTGCAAAAAGCTAGTTAGCCCTGCTATGAATACAAATATGTTTACTAATCCAATTGTTCAGGACAATCTCGACACACTTCGTAAATACGGATTCGAAATAATCGATCCAGCTAGTGGATATTTAGCATGTGGAGACACTGGTGCTGGCAAGATGCCAGACCCAGAGGTATTGCTACAGTATATTCTTAAAGAGCTGGCATATGAACATGACCTTGAGGGGAAGAAAGTATTGGTGACAGCCGGTCCAACCGAGGAAGCAATTGATCCAGTCCGCTACATCAGCAATCACAGCACAGGAAAAATGGGATATGCCATTGCCCGTGTTGCTATGATGAGAGGCGCAGAGGTCACACTTGTTTCAGGGCCAGTTGCCATTGAACCACCTATGTTTGTAGAGGTAGTCAATGTAACTAGTGCCGCGGAAATGGCCCAGGCTGTTAAAGAAAGGGCGGGGAAGTGCGACATTATAATAAAGAGTGCAGCAGTTGCAGATTATAGACCTGCCACAGTTGCAGCAGAGAAGATTAAAAAGAAGGATGGCGAGGCAGCCGCAATTGAATTAGAAAGAACAGAGGATATATTGTCATATCTAGGTAGCCACAGAGTAGACGGACAGTTTATTTGTGGATTCTCAATGGAGACGGAAAACATGCTTGAGAATTCCCGCGCTAAACTAAAAAAGAAAAACGTGGATATGATTGTAGCGAACAACCTGAGGACAGCGGGGGCTGGCTTCGGTACGGATACAAATGTTGTAACACTTATTACAGCAGATAACGCCAGCGAGCTACCAATTATGTCAAAGGATGATGTGGCAAATGCCATTTTCGATGAAATAATAGGGAGATAATAAAATGGGCAACCCTTAAGTGGGTTGCTCATTTTTTAGGCTGTTTACTTTTGTGGGTTAAATTGATAAAGTGAACAGGTAAGAAAATGACATAAATAGAGGAGGCAGATTATGTTAGACAACAAGGGATTCGATTTATGGGCAGATGGATATGACGAGGCAGTTGGATTATCAGAGGAGAGCAATGTTTATCCGTTTGCTGGCTATAAGAATGTGTTAGGCTACATCTATGAGGTGATTATGGAAAAGCCTGGCGCAGCAGTTTTAGATATCGGCTTTGGAACAGCCACACTTACTTCTAAGCTTTATGAGCATGGCTGTGAAGTATATGGCCAGGATTTCTCAGCTCGTATGATTGAGCTTGCTCAGGAGAAGATGCCAGAAGCAAAGCTTTATCAAGGAGATATCACTAAGGGAATAGTGCCAGAGTTACATGAGAAGAAATTTGATTTCATCGTTGGTACTTATTCTATTCATCATCTTAATGATGAGCAGAAGATAGAGTTTATCAATGAGCTTCTTGGCTTGTTAAATGACGGCGGAAAAATCCTATTTGGAGATGTTGCTTTTGAAACTCGTGAAAAGCTTGAGCAGTGCAAGGCGGAAGAAGGCCAACGCTGGGACGATGATGAAATCTACTTTGTGTTGGATGAATTGCAGCAGCATTTCCCAGGAATCAAGTACGAACCAAAGAGCTACTGCTCTGGGGTTGTGGTGATTGAGAAGGAAAGTGAAAGTTAAGTTAAAAAACTTGATGAATTTCTAATTCTAATGGACTACAATAATGACAATAGATGTTTTACAAAAGGGAGGACATTTTATGGGAATTTTAATTGTTGTATTAGTCTTAGTTTTGATTGCAGTTGGATTTGGAATCCGCATTGTACCACAGGGATATGTATTTGTCATTGAAAGACTTGGTAAGTATCACAACACATTGGGACCAGGTTTCCATGTAATCATTCCATTCATTGATCGTGTTTCAAAACGCGTTTCATTAAAGGAACAGGTTGCAGATTTTCCACCACAGGATGTTATC
>JAILKL010000006.1 GCA_024693775.1 Pseudobutyrivibrio sp. | reverse complement strand
GAGGATGGAGAATTACCTCCACCAGAGGATTATGTTGAAAACATGGTAAAGCATGTAACACTTACAAACACGGGAGAATGCGATGTATATGTAAGAGTATTAGCAGTTTATCCAGATGACGGCAGCGTAGGAGCGGAATTGTTATCAACTACAGACTGGAGCCAAGGAGAGGGTGGTTACTATTATTACAGTAAGATCCTAGCACCAGGTGAAAGTACTTCAGAGTTGCAGCTAGAGATAACCTACAGTACAGAGCTTGATTTCAACGTAATCATCATTCAGGAAGCAACAAAGGTTATTTATGATGAAGATGGAAATCCAACAGCTGATTGGACCAGTACGGTAACAGTTACTACAGGTGATCCAATCGCTGATTTACAGCCGGAACAAGTAAACGTTGTTAGATAGGAGGAAAAAATATGAATAAAAAATATAGAGCTCCCCTAGCAATGTTGGCAGGCGGATTGGTAATGATAGTGCTTAGTTCAGTAGGAGCTACAAGAGCAGCCCTGGTTTATCAGCAGGCAGCTGACAAGGTAAATTTCAAAACAGCTGAGCTATCAGTAGCAATTCAGGAAAAGGTTGAGGGAGAATACACAGAAATCTCAGGTGAGGATGGAATATCATTTTCTGGAATAACAGATGACAAAATAGTTGTTGGAAAGAAATATGCAGAGGATATTAGAGTAGTAAATGATTCTAATTCGGAAACTGGATATAAAGAATATGTAAGAGTGGTAGTAAAGAAAAGCTGGTTCAAGGATGGAAAAAATATCGAGCTTGATCCTTCATTAATTAAGCTTGAGGTAGCGAATGGATGGTATATGAATCCGGACGAAGAAACTACAGAGCAAACAGTTTACTATATGACATCTCCACTAGAATGTGGAAACGCTGCAAGCTTTATTACAGGCATCAGCGTAGATAATAAAGTAAACGAAGCGGTAACAATTGTACCGGCAGATGGAGAAGTTGATCTAACCGGAAATGTAGTAAACGAATATTTATATGAAGGCGAGCAAATCTATATTCAGTTACAGGTGGACGCAGTTCAGACCCATAACGGAGAGGATGCAATAAACGGAGCCTGGGGCATTAAAGCTAAATGTGATGCAGCAGATGATGGAAACATAATTTCAATTGGTGAAAAATCAACTCAGTAGGAGAAAGGAGCAGGATATGAATAAAAAAAGATTAAATATAGTTCTTGCTCTAGCTGTTGGAGTTGTTGGATTAATGGGATTATCAGAAACTGCAGATGCCAAAACTCAGGAGACAGGTTGGACGATTAACTTTGATGGTTCAACGGTTTCATCAGGAACTACAACTGATAAAGGAACTATCGTCAGTGCAATGCCTGGAGATACAATTCAGTATAATGTAACCTATACAAACAGTTCTACCATTAGCGCAGATTTCTATTTAGATACTGAGGTAATCAATTCTCTGGAAAACAAAAATGCTGACGGCACCGATGCAAATATTAGTGGTGAGGGTGCTTATAGCTATAGCATTAAATACACTATAGACGGAGCCACAACCACTATTTACGATAGTGAATCCGTAGGTGCCATCGAAACCAGCGAGATAACAGAGAATAATAAATCATCATATTTTGGTATTGGAAACCTAGCAGCTGGAAATTCTGGATTAATTACAGTTGAGGTAGTGCTAGATGGAAACTCTCAGGACAATGATTACATGGCAAAGCTAGCAACACTTGAATTAAAGCTTGGTGTTGAAAAGGATGTGATTCCTGAGAACAAAACAAATACAGTAACAACCTCTGGAAATGTTAAAAAGGTGGTTTACACAGTTCCTGGTGGTACAGAGGTTGTCCTAATCGACGATCCAATCGTTCCACTAGATGGTCCACAGACAGGAGATTCAATCATTCCAATTTTGATTAGCTCCGTTGCATTGTTAATAGGAATATTGTTAGTGATTTGGTACTTTAGATTAACCAGAAAGGAAAAAGAGGAGGTGGCTTAATATGAAAGCTTTAAAACAAGTATTTAGCTTCACATGTATGAGCGTACTTTCATTAGCTATTATATTGGCAACCTCAATGCAGGCTAATGCAGGATACGGCTATAGAGTTACATTTGCTTTGGGTGGTTCGGGAGAAGAAAATGCATCATTATCCAATGCATTATCTGTCCTTAGCATCGAGACATCTACAGCTACAGCTTCATTATCAGAGGATGGTTCTCTACTAAAAATCGATAATTTACAGCCAGGAGATAGTATTTCATTCAATCCAAAGAGCGCAGTGGAGGTAGGGAATGAAAAGTATTATGTAAAGGGCTTGCGAAAGAGTGGAGACAATGATGTTGTGACAAATTCAGCTTTTACAGTTGAAGAAGATCAGTCTTATGTAATTGCCTATGGTGTAGGTGAGACTATCGAATATACAGTAAAGTATCAGGATGAAAATGGAAACGCATTATTAGATGATGATTTCTTCTACGGTATGTTAGGAGATGAAGTTTACGTTCCATATAGATATGTGGAAGGATATGTTCCAAATGCATATAATCTTCATACCAATAGCCTAGCAGCAGATACTGTTTTTACATTTGTATATAAAAAGGATGCAGCAGCTACCGGAACAGTTACCACTAATTATATAGATGGTGGCACTAGATACGAGTATGGTACAGCAGTTGGTGATCCACAGTATACATACCAGACAATTTCAAGACCTACTAATGATACAGGTGTTGTTAATAACAGAGTCGATGGTGGAAACGCTGGCGAGGGCAATCAAGATGCAGCAGCAGAAAATGCAGGTGGCGCAGACAATGAGGAAACAACAATCACGGATGATCAGACACCAGCAGGCAGCGAGGAGGTAGTTGAAATTGATGATGAAGATGTAGCAAAGGGAGGAGAAGAAAGAGATACATTTATTAGAAATATGATGGTATCAATTATTATTTCAATAATTGCAATCATTGCTACACTGGTAACAGTTTATAAAACAGTTAAGGATAATGTAGATTCCAAATAATCAGAAAATAAAAAATAAATTGCGAAAAAGGGTCCGGAAATAAAAACGGACTCTTTTTTTGTCGGCAAAATTCATTAAAATTTTAATATTTGGCAAAAAGTTTGAAAATTTGGCAAAAAAAGTTACAGAGTGCTATTCAAAAATATTGGAAACATGGTAAAATAACAGTACTAAACAATAGGTTATTTTTTTGTTTTTTTTTGGAATGGAATCGGTGAATATAATGTCAAGGAAGAAAGTCGAGAACATATTAAAAGGCGTTGCAGTTACAGGGGCTACAGTAGGTGGCGCATCTGTTCTAGGGGACGCAAATTTATCATACGCAGCAGAGCTTGGAAATGAACAGTTAGCAGGTAGTGCAAACGGAGAGATTATTCTTGAGGTCGCTCAGGGCAAGACAGAAGAAATTGTTGAAACAACACTAGAGGCTACACAGAAACAGGCAAACGAAACAGTTAATGAAAATGTAGAGCAGGAAGCTCAAGAAACAACTGAGGTTGCTTCAGAGGATTCACAGTTAGAGGCTGCATCAGCCGCAGCAAGTGATTCATTATCTACAGAAGATTCAGAGATTACATCTACTTCAGATTCAGCAAGTGATTCATTATCTACAGAAGATTCAGAGATTACATCCGCTTCAAATTCAGTAAGCGATTCTTTATCTACAGAAGATTCAGAGATTACATCTACTTCAGATTCGGTAAGTGATTCATTATCTTCAGAAAATTCAGAAATGACATCATTGTCTACTTCAGCAGAGTCAGAGGAGGCATCTTTAAGTGAGAGCCTTTCTACAGCTATGTCCGAAGTTGATTCTGATTATGAGTCAGCGTCAAACTCTTTTTCAGAGGCTGGAGAAGATGAATACCTTGAGAATCTAATCAAGCAGATTGAAGAAGCTCAAAATGAATTAAAGGCAGCACAGCAAAAGGCTGCTGATACAAATAAAAATTTAGATCATAACTCATCATCAAACAATTACTATGGTTATGGTGACAAGTTAGCAAATTTATTAATCCAATATTCTTTCTACCAGGAAGGTTATGTTGGTGAAATCGTATACAGCGAATGGGATAGCCACAGCTACGATACAAATAGCGTAAAGGTTACTTATGTAGATGCAGCAGGCCAGACAAAGTATGCTTACTTCGATTATGTTACAGTCGATGAAGATGGAAATGCCTTGGTTCCAGGATTCTACGATAGTCCAAACGGAGGCTATCAGAACAACAACCCTTATGTTGTTGATGGAATCATGGTAGTTGAAAAAACTGTTCAGTATACAGATGCTAACGGAAATGTACTTACATGGGATTACAGCACAGAGACAGCAGAGGATGGAACTGAGAAAACAGTTTGCCATTACTATGTAAATGGAAGCCAGATTCAGGATAGTGTCCAGGTTACATTAAATGATGACAATTCGTTTACATTGTCATGGGAAAATGAGACAGAAGAATATTCTGAGGCTGTTAATAAAGTTAAAAATCCATATTATGATACCCACATGTACACTTCTGCTGATGGAACAAATGAGTATGTAAGCATTGGACAATATGGTTATAACTATGGATTTGCAAATAATAATTTGCAAAACTATTACATGAATACAAATGCAACAGAGGAAAATAATACTGTATCTGTTGTAGAGCGTAACAAATCAGAAGGTACAGTTATGTCTACATTGGTTGACGCCAAGGGCAATGCTGTACATTTGGTTACAAAAACTACTTATTCGTTATTATGGAAAACAGAAACTCCAACTTATGAAATTAATGGAGTAGCTTATAGCTTTTATAATTCATACATCACTAAAAATTGTGATGGTACATATAGCTTATATGCATACTATGATGATGCATCTATTTCATGTAAGCAGCAGAGAATTACACTTTATACTTCAGCAAATGCATCTATGTCTAGTGTTACTTATAATGCAAAATTTGTAGCAAAAGATAGAGAAGCATCAGATATTTACTACAATAATGATGGTCAGGCAAAGGATGGAAACTTTGGAGTAAAGGGCTATGCTTATTTCTCTGAGGATGATTTCAACGAAGGAAAAGATGATTATGCAGATAAGAGAAGCGAGTTTACTTCTAATTCAGCATCAGCCAGCGAGGCACAGTCTGAATTGGCTTCTGAGTCTGCATCAATTTCAGAGTCATATAGCAATAGTGCGGTA
>JAILKL010000113.1 GCA_024693775.1 Pseudobutyrivibrio sp. | reverse complement strand
GATGAATGCACACTTCGTATATCCGTTAAGGATACGGGTATCGGTGTAAAGCCAGAGGACATTGAAAAGCTGTTTACAGCCTATGAAAGATTGGATGAAAAGCGAAATAGTGGTATCCAGGGAACAGGTCTTGGCCTTGATATTTCCAGACGTTTTGCTGAATTAATGAATGCTTCCTTGACCTGTGAAAGTGAGTATGGTCATGGCTCCGAATTCATTTTTGTTGTAACTCAAAAGGTTTGCTCAAAGGAAACCATAGGCAAATTTACAGAGCATGATAATGATATCAAAAAGAGATATCTGCCTGAATTTATTGCACCAGAGGCCAAGGTACTGGTAGTTGATGACAATTCCATGAATCAACAGGTAATAAAGGGGCTTCTAAAGGCTACAAAGACTCAGGTTACACTGGCATCCAGTGGTGAGGAATGTCTAAGATTATTAAAGGACAATGAGTATCATGTAGTTTTACTAGACCACATGATGCCTGTAATGGATGGTATCCAGACTCTTGCTCAGATTAGATTGGAGCATAAGACACTTCCTGTATATGCACTGACAGCCAATGCCGCATCAGGTGAGGATTTCTATAAATCAAAGGGATTTGATGGTTATCTTCCAAAGCCTATTGATAGTAAGCTTTTGGAGCTTACAATTAAAAAGCATTTGCCTGAGGAGCTACTTCAGGAAATACATATGAATGATGTACCTGAGGAAGTGGATGAGATGCCTGGGGACAAGCTGTGGGTTTACGATGTACCAGGGTTATCTGTTCCTGCAGGTATTGAAAATACAGGAGGAATCAGTGCATTCCTATATGCACTCAAGCTGTTTTATGACACCATAGATACCAATCTGAAAAATATAGTGGATGCATATCTAAATGAAGATATAAAGCTATATACAATAAAGGTACATGCTCTAAAGAGCTCGGCCAGAATTATTGGTGCTGCAGATTTATCTAAAATGTGTGAGCAGCTGGAAAATGCTGGAAACAAAGAGGATTTGGCATATATTTATGATAATCATGAGCCAATGATTAATGAGTTTAAGACCTACAAGGAAAAGCTGAAAAAATTCGAAGAGGCAGAGGATCAAAATCAGAAGACTGAAATAGATAGTGAGGAGCTAAAGAGTGCAATAGAAGCACTAAAGGAAGTGGTTCCAGCTATGGATTTTGATGCTGTGGAGATGATAGTAAATCAGCTAGAGGAATACAAGCTGCCAGAACCAGAGGCCGGATATATCAAAAAGCTTAAAGAGCTAATGAAAACAGTGGACTGGGATGGAATGGACGAGCTGATTAGTAAATGGTAATTAAAAAATGGCCCTGCAATCGTAATGATTGTAGGGCCTTGTATTTTAGTAAAGCAAAAATATTATCTAAGCTCAGAGTATCCAAAGGAATTTACAATAGCATCAATCTTTACACCCTGTTTGCATAATGGGCAATCATGTAAAGGATAGGAATTGTAGTTTGGAATATCGTTATCGTGGAAAACAGCTGTAATTGGAATACCGCCAACCTCGTTTACTGCTGAGAAAATTGCGCAGGCACCGCTGATTTTTGCTCCATAGTATTTTACACATTCAGCCAGGCTATCTACTGTACGACCAGTTGAAAGTGATCCAAATAATAAAAGCACATGCTTATCGCGTACTGTCATCTGCATATTATCTCTGAAGATGCTTTGTCCATTGGAAGCTAATTCTGGAGCAGTAACATAAATTGTCTTATGTTGATTGTAGTTTGCTACACCTGCTTTTGTAAGCTCCTGGGCTAGAAATGTTCCCACTACCTCCATGCCATCTGCGCATACGATTGTATCTACAGGTGTCTGAACGGAATAGTGCATGGCCAGCAGCTGAGCAACACCCTGGGCTTCGTTGCAACGAGTCTTCATAGTGCCGATTTCCATATAGTTAGTAATATGAGAATGATTAGTGGCAAAATGACCAGGGATAATTTTTAAAGCCACATCTGAATTTAATGGAGCAGGAATCTTTTTATATTCTTTTAGCATAAAAACCCCCTTTTTAATATTTTCTGAAAGAAAATGTTGCTTGGCACATATTCCTATATGGGTAGTATATCATACATCAGTCTCATAAAAATGTGTATTTTCTGTTACCAAGTCATATGCTATTAAAACATAGGTTATGGATTTGATTTTTTTAGTTTGGATTTGATATTTAGATAATAAAAAAAGGATTATATTAAATGTCGATGAAGAAGAAAAGGGGAATAGTATGTTAGAGTTTATAGATGAAAATGGTAGTTTTAGATTAAAACAAGCTGAGGATACCAGCTATTTATATTTTCCTATTGCAGGAGAAAAGGGTTTAAAAAGTTCTATTACACCAAATCTAGGTGGTGATTCAATGGTTAACCAGGAAACCTTTGTACTGGAGCCTGTTAGCGTAGAAAACCTTCATAACAATAAAAATGGTAGAAACTTTTGGCTTTATATGGATAATGGCCAGGTGTGGTCAGCAGTGGGAAATTCTGCAGACCAGGAGAGTAAAAAGTTTACTATGCAGCAGGACAATAGTGAGGTTTCAGCCGGATTTATGTGGCATAAAAGCACCAGAGAATCGGAGCCATTTGGTGTGCGAGCAACTATTACTTCATTTGTGCCGGTAGATTTGAATACTGAAGTAATGACTGTGACAATAAAAAATGTTTCTCAAGAATATAAAACCATTACTCCTATAGCAGCTATTCCTATTTTTGGAAGATCAGCTGATAACCTGAGGGACCACAGAAATGTAACCTCCATGCTTCATCGTATTACCATTGAAAATGATGGAGTTTTAGTAAAGCCTACAATGTCATTTGATGAAAAAGGGCATAGATTAAATGAGAAGACCTACTATGTGTTAGGGAAGGATGAAAATGGTAATGATCCTGTTACCTTTTATCCTACAGTAGAGTCATTTGTAGGCGAGGGAGGCTCCTTCATAAAGCCTAGAAGTGTTTACCGTCAAGAAAATGGTTATAAGCCAATGCAGACCATCAATGGAATGGAAGCTGTTGGTGGTCTAAGATTTGAAAAGCTTCAGCTTAGACCTAATCAGAGTATTAGCTATATTATTTTGATTGGTGTTGCAGAAAATAGTGATGAGATAGATTTATTAAGAAAACGAATTCAAACCTTAGAGGATGCCAAAAGAGAATTAGAAAATACAAAAGAGTATTGGGTAAATAAGGTAAATGTCAGCTTTAGTACAGGGGATAAATACTTTGATAATTATATGAAGTGGGTATCCTTCCAGCCATTCTTAAGAAGAATATATGGCTGTTCATTTTTGCCATACCATGACTATGGCAGAGGCGGACGCGGCTGGCGTGATTTATGGCAGGATTGCTTATCATTACTATTCATGGAGCCAAAGGATGTAAGAACCATGATAGTAGCCAACTTTGGCGGTGTTAGAGTGGATGGCACAAACGCAACTATTATTGGAGATGGACTAGGCAATTTTATTGCTGACAGAAATGGCATAAAAAGAGTCTGGATGGATCATGGCTACTGGCCACTTAAGACCCTGCTTTTATATATTGAACAGTCAGGGGACTATAAGATTTTGAATGAATCAGTAGCATACTTTAGAGATTCAATAGTTTGTAGAGGAAATGACGCTGATAAAAAGTATGAGACTATTGGAAATAAGCAATATAGCTTAGATGGAACAGTGTATAAGGGCTCAATTATAGAGCATGTACTAGTGCAAAACCTTTGTGCCTTTTATGAGGTGGGACAGCATAATGTTTTAAGACTAAGGGGCGCAGATTGGAATGATGCCTTGGATTTGGCCAGCACCAATGGAGAGTCAGTGGCATTTTCCTATGCCTATGCAGGTAACCTTAAATCCCTTGCCAAGCTTCTAGAGGAGTACATGGATGCGACAGGTAATAGCTCTATCGATATTGCAGAGGAGCTGCTTGTTTTATTAAATGCTGAGAAAAAAGACTATTCCTCTATTGAAAAAAAGTTAGAGCTTTTAGATAAATACTGTAATTTAGTAAAAGAGTCAATGACAGGTAAATTGGCAACAATTTCGGTAAAGGCTTTGTCAGAAAAATTATTTGAAATGGCAGATTGGTTCTCTGATTATCTTAACAATCAGGAGTGGATAGAGGGAGCCGCAAACGAGGGCTGGTTTAACAGCTATTATGATGATAATGGTAACACTGTGGAGTGCTACAGCAGGGATGATGAAAAGGTCCGTATGATGTTGACAGGTCAGGTGTTTGCCATTATGGAAAATGTAGCTAGCCCAGATCAGATAAAGAAAATTGTTCGTGCTGCTGATAGATATCTTTACAAGAGTGAAATTGGTGGATATCGATTGAACACTAATTTTAATGAGATAAAGATGGATTTAGGCAGAATGTTTGGCTTTGCATACGGCGAAAAGGAAAATGGCGCAGTATTTTCACATATGGCTGTTATGTATGCAAATGCTTTGTATCAAAGAGGCTTTGCAAAGGAAGGCTTCAAGGTACTAGAAGCCTTGGAGAAGACATCAAAGAACTTTGGTGTAAGTCATATGTATCCAGGTGTTCCAGAATACTTTGACGCAAAGGGCAGGGGCAAATATCCATATTTAACAGGGGCTGCTTCCTGGTACCTGCTCACCATGATTACAGAGGTATTTGGAGTAAAGGGAGAAGCTGGAAATTTAGTTATTGAACCGGCTCTTTTGGCAGAACAATTTGACTTAAATAAGCAGGCAAAAATTAGCTTATATTTTGCCGGAAAGAAATTTAATATCGTCTTTACGAATTCATCACTTTTACAGGTTGGTGAATATACTATAAAAAATGCAAGCCTAAACAATGTTAAGCTTGCATCAGATAAAACAAAGGTTATTATTTCCCGAGAATCAGTATTGAGGCTTGATGGTACAGGAAGTATTCTTGTGGAATTAGGATAACAAATCTTCATTCTTCAGCGGGTCGTCATATTCCATTATGTCACCCGCTGTTCCTTTCCAATGAGTTCCATAATATTTTTCACGGTATTTTTTAGGTGTGAGTCCAGTTTCCTTCTGGAATAATTGCGAAAAATGACTCTGTGAAGTAAATGAAAAATAGTTGGCGATTTCCACAAGGGAATAATCGCTATATCTAAGTAAATTCTTTGACGCTTCTAATTTGGCATTTCTAATGTATTCACTAGTAGAAATATTTAATTCTTCCTTGAATAGTCTAGAAATATAGCTAGCGGAATTGCTGGTGTATTCAGCCAAATCCTTTACAGTGATACGCTCCTTTAGGTGTGAATATATATAATTCATACATTCAGTCATAGGACGAGATAAATTTGCACTACGCTTGATGATGACCATACGGTTTGTATAATCTAAAACCATTTGATCATGCACCTTTTCAAGCTCATCTAAGGTAGAAATATCATCTAGCTGCTGAATATAAAAATCACTTAGACGATATGCCTTTTCCATTTCCATGCCATTATCAACGCATAATCTGGCGATAAGGGCAGCAGAAATAACATAGTGATATTTGAAATTTTGAACTACGTCTTTAGACAAACGGCCAATTCCATTTGGATTAAGAAACTCATGATTGGCAATGTTTTCTTGAATCGCATCAAGATTTCCATCTGCCACATGACGATAAAATAAAAGCTCTCTATTCTGATGATTGTGCTTTGGAAGCTCATCGTTTTCTTCCAATTGAAAAGCCAGCCAATCACTTTCCTTTTTCATAGTAATCCTCCAAAACTGGGTAAAAATAAAACAAAAAAACAATAGCATGAATTTATCATTTTAGCAATGAATTTGATATAGGAAAAATCCCTTTGTTATTAATATAGTAAACGTTTAAGGGAAACCCTTTATTAGTTTTATAAGGAGGATAACGTAATGAAAAAAAGAGTAGTTAGTCTTGCATTAGCATTGTCTATGGTTGCAGGACTTACAGCTTGCGGGGGAGACGCAGCAACAGAAGGTTCCACTGATGCAGCAGCAACAGGAGAGATTTCAGCAGATGCTTATCTTAGCTCAGACACAGAGGGAAAGGTAATCAACATCTATTGCTGGAATGATGAGTTTAGAACAAGAGTAGAGGCAGTTTATGACAAGGTAGATCACACATCTGATGATGGTACAATTACATACCTTACAGATGGCACAGAGATCCACTGGACAGTAAACCCAAATCAGGATGGAGTATATCAGAAGAAGCTTGATGAGGCTCTTATGAACCAGGCAGATGCAGATGCTGATAACAAGGTTGATATGTTCCTTTCAGAAACAGATTATGTTGTAAAGTACACAGATGCAGAGGCTGATGTGGCAATTCCTCTTACAGCACTTGGAATTGACCCAGAGACAGATTTGGCTGATCAGTATGACTTTACAAAGACAGTTGCATCAGATGCAAATGGAATTCAAAGAGGTTCAACATGGCAGGCTTGCCCTTGTCTATTTGTTTACAGAAGAGACATTGCTCAGGATACCTTTGGAACAGATGATCCAGATGAGATTCATGCAAAGGTAGCTGATTGGGATACAATGAAGGCTTCTGGTGAGGAGTTAAAGGCAAAGGGTTATTATACACTTGCAACATATGCAGATACATTTAGAGCATATGGAAACAGCATTTCTGCACCATGGGTAGAAGCTGGTAGCACAGAGATTAATGTAGATCCACAGATTGTTAACTGGATCAATGATTCAAAGGAATGGCTTGATGCTGGATTAATCGATGGCAACATCAAGGGTCAGTGGAATGATGATTGGAACAAGGCAATGGGTTCTCAGTCAAAGGTATTCGGATTCCTTCTTCCAGCTTGGGGTATTGATTTCGTATTAAGTCCAAACTGGGATGGAGCAGAGGGCTCATGGGCTGTAACAGATGGTCCTCAGGCTTTC
Source organism: Pseudobutyrivibrio sp. (assembly GCA_024693775.1). Taxonomy (GTDB): domain Bacteria; phylum Bacillota; class Clostridia; order Lachnospirales; family Lachnospiraceae; genus Pseudobutyrivibrio. The sequence goes on along the minus strand of JAILKL010000113.1, from coordinate 14,262 downwards.
AACTGGGGTGGTTCATTTATCCACGGTTGCTCAGGCACAGATAACCCAGAGCACATCAAGGAAATCATGCTTGCAGTTACAGCTGATAAGGATAACCTTATGAAGATTACAAATGATTACTTAGATTTCACAAATACACAGTCTGGTATGAAAGAAATTGCAGAGGATGAGTCATTTGGCGCAGACTTCTTAGGTGGAGAAAATCCATTCAAGTACTTCCAGCCAGCTGCATCATCTATCGAAATGACAACACTTTCATCATATGATCAGGGATGCGTTGAGCTTATCCAAAATTCGTTCTCAGATTATTTCCAGGGTCAGGTTGATTATGATACAGCAAAGGCTAATTTCGAACGTGCAATTATGGAAAGATATCCAGAAATCACAGCAGTAAATTGGCCAGAGTAAGGAGCTATACATGAAAATGGGTCGAACAATTAGTAAGGCTAAATGGGGATATTTATTTATCTTACCTTTTTTCCTCACATATTTTATATTTTCACTAATACCATTATTAGATACAGTTAGATATAGTTTTTATGAATATTATCGTTCAGGTTTAAAAACCGTTGGACCAAACTTTGTAGGGTTTGATAACTACGTGGCGGTTATGGGACCAGATTTCTTCACATACCTTAAAAACACCTTCATTTTGTGGATAATCGGTTTCATACCTCAGATTGTCATTGCATTACTATTGGCATCATGGTTTGTTGATGCAAGATTAAAGATTAAGGGTGAGCAGTTCTTTAAGGTTGTTATTTACCTTCCAAATCTTATTATGGCATCAGCTTTTGCAATGTTGTTCTTCACTCTGTTCTCAACATCAGGACCAGTCAACTCGATCCTTATGAATCTTGGATTGGCAAAGGCTCCTATTGATTTTATGGGAACAGCAACAGGCACCAGATTACTAATCGCATTGATGAATTTCTTAATGTGGTTTGGTAACACAACTATTATGCTAATGGCTGCAATCATGGGAATTAGCCCAGATATTTTCGAGGCGGCATCTATTGACGGATGCACACCTAGACAGTCATTCTTTCATATTACATTGCCACTTATTAGACCTATTCTTACATACACACTGATTACCTCATTGATAGGTGGTTTACAGATGTTTGACGTGCCTCAGATCTTAACCAATGGACAGGGCAATCCAAATCGTTCAAGCTACACACTAATTATGTGGTTGAACAATTTATTAAGAGCGCCAGATTATGGTCGTGCAGGTGCCTTATCTGTATATCTATTTATAGTCAGCGGTATCCTTTGCCTATTTGTTTATAAGATGGTAAACGGAACAGATGATGAAAAGAAACCTAGAAAAAAGCATAAGTAATGAGGTGAAGATAATGATAAAAAAAGATGTAAGCGGAGTAGGAAGAAGTTTCCTTGCGCACACAGTATTAATTATACTTTCCTTCATGTGCCTATTCTTCTTCTACATATTATTAATAAATTCAACATGTTCTCATGCAGAGCTACAAAAGGGCTTTTCTGCTTTGCCTAAAGGAAACTTTGTACAGAACTTTAAGGCTGTAGCAAATGATGGAACCTTCCCGATGATGAGAGGTATCTTGAATAGTATTATCGTATCCAGCCTATGTGCAGCAATATGTACTTACTTTTCTGCACTTACTGCCTACGGATTATATGTATATGATTTCAAGCTTAAAAAGATAGCATTTACATTTATCATGGTAATCCTTGTAATGCCAACTCAGGTAACTGCTTTAGGTTTCCTCAGATTGATTACAAACATGGGATTTTATGATACTTTAATACCACTTATTTTGCCTTCAATTGCCAGCCCAGCAGTATTTTATTTTATGTATAGTTACTTGCAGTCAAATCTGCAGCTTTCCTTAGTGGAAGCTGCCAGAATTGACGGCTGTGGTGAATTTAAGACCTTCAACAGAATAGTATTTCCAATTATGAAGCCAGCCGTTGCTGTACAGGCAATATTTACATTTGTTGGTTCATGGAATAATTACTTTGTACCAGCCTTAGTCCTTCAATCAAAGGAAAAGGCCACCGTTCCTATTCTTATTGCCACCTTACGTGGTGCTGATTATATGAACTTTGATATGGGAAAGGTATATATGATGATAACAGTTGCTATTGTTCCTATTATCATTGCATATCTATTCTTATCTAAGTTTATCATCGCAGGCGTAGCACTAGGCGGCGTAAAGGAATAAAAATATAAACCAAACCCCTTAAATATAATATTGTTATTGAAAAACCTAGGTTAGAAATAATCTGGGTTTTTTTACATGCATTTTACATAGGGGTAATATATTGATAATAAACAAAGAGAAAGAGTAATCTGTTATTATCATATATAGGAACGAAAAGGGGTAGATTATGGCGCTTGTATTTATTGTAGAGGATGATGACAGCATCCGAGAAATCGAAGAGTATTCTTTAAAAACAGCAGGCTATTCTGTGACAGGCTTTGACAGAGCAGCTACGTTTTTTGACAAGCTTGAATCCGTAATTCCGGATTTGATTCTTTTAGATATCATGCTGCCGGATGAGGATGGTAATAACATTGTAAAGCAGCTTAGAAGCAGTGATGTTACCAGAGATATTCCAATCATTATGGTTACAGCAAAGACCACTGAGCTGGATTTGGCAAAGGGTCTTGATAATGGTGCTGATGATTATATCAAGAAGCCATTTTCTGTGGTGGAGCTGGTATCTAGAGTAAAGGCATTGCTTCGCAGAGTGGAGCAAAATCAGGCCAGTAAGATTCAGATAGGAGATATTTGCCTGGACAATGAAAAGCATCATATAAGCGTAGCAGGTGAAGATGTGGAGCTTACCTATAAGGAATACGAGCTTTTAAAATATCTTATGGTAAACCAGGGAATTGTTTTAGACCGCGGACAGATAATGGATAGGATATGGGGAATGGATTACGAGGGAAGCTCTAGAACCTTGGATATGCATATAAAAACCTTACGACAAAAGCTAGGAGATTGTGGCAGTCAGATTCGTACAATTAGAAATGTAGGATATGTACTGGATTAGTGAGGTGGGAGTATGAAACAAAGAATCAATTATCGACTAACATGGCTGGCTGTTATTGCAGTAATTATCACATCCATTAGTGTCACCTTTGCATACTACAGCTTTTTTGAGGAGCAGGTCCATGAGGACATGCGTGTGACAGCAAAGATTTTAAAAGATACAGAGTACTTTGACACAGCCAATTATCAGGAGCTGGAGGAGAAAAATACCCTTGAGAATGTGAGCCTGCGTGTTACCTTGATAGATGTGGATGGTACGGTGCTTTATGACAATGTGTCCGATGCCAAAACCATGGAAAATCATAAAAACAGACCAGAGGTAAAATCCGCCTTTGAAAAAGGAAATGGGGATATAGTTCGTACTTCCGATACTGTTGGGAAAAACAATTATTATTATGCCATTAAGCTTGATAATGGCATGGTGCTTAGAATTTCTAGACAGGTAGACGCTGTGCTTATGGTATTTGTAAAGGCATTACCACTTGTATTTATCATCATAGTCTTTATTATTCAGGCCTGTGTGATTATTTCACATTTGTTGGCAAAGCGACTAATGGCTCCTATTGAAAAGCTGGCACTTAACATCGAGGAATATAGCGATGAATACATATACCCAGAGCTTGAGCCATTTATCAGAACTATTAGAAAGCAGCATGCGGATATTTTGTCTGCAGCAAAGGCCAGACAGGATTTTACAGCCAATGTAAGTCACGAGCTAAAAACTCCGCTTACAGCTATCACAGGCTATGCTCAACTTTTGCATAACCATGAAATGCCTGTTGAGCAGCAGGATCATTTTGCCACCGAGATAGAAAAGAATTCCGACAGATTGCTGGTATTGATTGAAGACATAATACGTTTATCCGAATTGGATGATGCGGATAGTGAAGAGGGATTTGAGGAGTTTGATTTGTTTGCGCTGGCGAAGGATGGAATTAATGCCTTGGAAATCAATGCACAAAAGAAGAATATTTTACTTAGCATAGAGGGAGAATCCACCATCATCAGAGGTCGTCAGGATTTAATACGTGAACTTATAGATAATTTGGTGCAAAACGCTATACGCTACAATTCTGAAGGTGGACATGTATGGGTACAGGTCAAAAACGTGAACAATAGAAAGCTACTCATTGTAAAGGATGATGGAATAGGTATTCCAGTAGATGATAAGGAAAGAGTATTTGAAAGATTCTACAGAGTAGACAAAAGTCGCTCCAAGGCCACCGGAGGCACAGGGCTTGGCCTGGCCATTGTAAAGCACATTGCAGAAATTCATGATGCAAGAATTTCCTTAGACAGTACTCTTGGGGCTGGAACGACATTTACAATTGAGTTTTAAACCAGGGACCTAGGCAAGATATTGCTGTAGGTCCTTTAATTTTGCAGTGGCCACTCTGCGTCCAATATCATAAACGCGCTGTAGCTCATCAGGATTCTTTTCTGTAGCCCCAATGTTAAGAGGCTCATCAGGTCTAATTACAAAAGCATTTCCAGCTTTTTCCTGGTCTGCAATATATTTCTTTTGGCTGTTGTACATAATATGTCTATCAGCCATGGTTTTGATCATTTTAGGATAATTTTTGAGCTTAAATTTAATAAGGCTCATATATTTCTGAGGCTTTTTTACATAATCTGCAGGCTGTGTTTCGATGACAAGGATTTTGTCGCAGCCCTGAGACTCCATAAATTTTAGAGGGATGGAATCGGACATTCCACCATCTAAGTACAGACCACCATCAATTTCCACAGGACGAGAAACCACTGGCATAGAGGCAGAGGCTCTTATCCAGTTGATGTCTTCTCCTCTTGGGTTGTAGTCACGATTATCGCATTTATGATATACTGCCTCGCCAGAATTGATATCAGTGGCAACACAATAAAAATCAGTTTTACTATCGTAGAAGGTCTCCATATCCCACAAATCTAATTCGTATGGGAGAGTGTCATAGCAGAAATCTACATTGTAAATATTACCAGTTGTAAAAAGGGATTTTAGGCTGGCATATCTTTTATCATTACAATACTTTTTGTTGTAGCGCAGAGCTCTACCGATTTGCTTTGAAACAATGTTGATACCAAAGGTGGCACCAGCAGAAACGCCAACAGCACTATCAAAATCAATATTGTTTTCCATTAATACATCTATAACGCCACAGGTGAACATGCCACGCATTGCTCCACCCTCCATAACTAGTCCTTTTTTCATGCTTTTTCTCCTATTAAATATCTCAATTATTTGAACTTTATCATTATATGGTTCATTTTTCAAGGAAATAGGAAAACAAAAATCTAGACATCTGTTTAATTTTATATATGGAAATTCTTATACAGGTTTTGTTATAGTTGTTTGTAATATAGGTTTTGAAAACCAAGTTCTTGTGGATAAGACAGAAGATTATTAGTGAGAATCTGTATAATTATAAGGATAAGGATTAATTATGGAAAAAAGAGAAATAAAAGCAGTTTTATTTGACTTGGATGGAACCCTTACAGATACAGAAAAGTTTTATCAAACTGCCTGGCCAGAGGCATTAGAGCATTTCGGCTATAAAATGACACCTGATATGCCCCTTGAGCTTCGCTCACTAGGTAGACCCTTTGTACTAGAAAGATTCAAAGAGTGGTTTGGGGATGACTTTGATTATTGGGCAGTTAGAGAATATAGAAAAAAGCTGGTGGAAAAGATTCTAAAGGATAATGGAATTCCTTTAAAGCCTGGAGCCAAAGAAATCCTTACCTGGTTGAGAGAAAACAATATATTTATTTCCTTGGTAACTGCAAATGACAGAGAAAGAGCAGAGCGTTATCTTAAGAAAATAGATTTGTTTGATTATTTTGATGCTGTGGTATGTGCAGATATGGTGGAGCAGGGAAAGCCTGCACCAGATATTTATGCATACGCATGCAAAACATTGGACATTGCACCAGAGAGTACAATTGCTGTGGAGGATTCTCCTAACGGATGTACCAGTGCTTACCTGGCAGGCTGCAATGTGGTAATGGTGCCTGACTTAACAGAGCCAGACGAAGAGCTTTCAAAGAAGTTATATGCGAGAGTAGATAAACTGATGGATATTAGAGAGTTATTTTAGTTTTGGAGGATAGTCATGAGTAAAATTGGTTTGATTGTAGAAGGCGGCGGAATGAAATGTGCATACAGCGCAGGTGTATTAGATGCCTTCATAGATAACAATATTAATTTTGATTACTGTATAGGAGTGTCTGCTGGCAGTGCCAACGCAGCCTCATTTATAGCAGGTCAAAAGGGGCGCAATCGACGATTTTACACTGACCATATAAAGGAGCCTGGATACTTTGGTCTAAAAAGCTATTTAAAGTGTCATAATCTATTTGGACTTCAGTATATCTATGGAACACTTAGCAACTCTGATGGAGCAGATGCACTTGATTACAAGCATTTGATTATGAATCGCACAGAGTTTTTGATTGTTGCCACAGATGCTGAAACTGGCGAAGCCAGATATTTTCATAAGGAGGAAATGCCAAAGGATGATTACAGAGTAATCATGGCCTCATCTGCCCTCCCTGGGGCATGTCTTCCTGTGGAAATCGATGGCAGATATTACTGTGATGGTGGAGTAGCTGATTCTATTCCTATTCAAAAGGCTTTGGATGATGGCTGTGACAAGGTGATTGTCATCATGTCAAAGACCAGAGACTTTGTCAAAAAGCCAGAGAGTCTTCGAGGCTTCTATTCCTTCAAATGTAGAAAATTTCCAAAGATTATTGAAAAGCTAAATCATAGACACATAGACTATACCAAGAGTCAAAAGCTTACATATGAGCTGGAGGCTCAGGGAAAGGTCATGGTATTTGCTCCTAGCCAGCCAATGAACATGGGCACCTTTACAATGGACGCCAAGGCTAATGAAGAGCTTTATGAATTAGGTATCAAGGATTTTAATTCCGTTAAAAATAAGTTCTTTGAATTTATGGAGCTTCCATACGAAGAATCTATTTCTAACTCAAGGATAGATAAGGAGCAAATGCAGGAAAATTTGGCCGCTAATTAGGCCAATCTGCCCTGCATTTTATTGCATTGGTAAACGTTAAAATGTATAATGAAAAATATATTGGGTAGAAATTCTAACAAAGATTTTGCTTTAACATAGGGGAGTGTATGAGCTAATGGTAGATTTGATGGATTTTCTAAGAAATGTGCAGCTCAGTTTCATGCTATTTCTCAGCGGAGCCTGCGGGGTTTTAGTTATTCTCACCATAAATACAAAAACTTTATCGTATAAACGAAGATGCGCCTTGGTGAATATGGAGGTGGCTGCTTGTCTGTTGCTTTTAATGGATAGACTTGCCTATGCCTACAGGGGCGACGAGAGCAGTATCGGATTTTGGATGGTCAGAATAAGTAATTTTAGTGTCTATTTTTTCAGTTTGTATATCAGCCATTCATTTACGCTATATTTAGTAGATTTATTTAAAAATGAGGGACATGTAAAACACCCTTATAAGCAGTTCTATGCCTGTGAAATTCTTTTTGCTATAGGTGCGTTGATGCTCTGCTATTCGCAGTTTACAGGTCTTTATTATGGATTTGATGCCACAAATCATTACGTTCGTTCATCAGGATTTTTAATTTCCTATATATGTCCATGTATGATCACTCTCATTCAGCTATATACATTGATTAGACATGGAAACAGGCTAGGTAAAAAGGTCCTGCTCCCACTTATTATTTTCGTTGTTTTTCCATATATAGCCACATTGATTCAGATATTTACCTATGGTCTTTCACTTACAAATCTCACTATGGTAGGACTCGTAGTTTTACTATACTTCTTTGAAATCAGAAATATGAATGACCTGGAGCAGGCTAGACTGAAGGCTGAAGAGGCCAACTCAGCCAAATCAAGATTTTTAGCCAATATGTCCCATGAGATTCGTACTCCTATAAACACTATCATGGGAATGAATGAAATGATTTTAAGGGAAAATGCCGAGGGTGTTCCTACAAAATATTTCATGTCTATAATGAATTATTCAAACGATATCAGGGTTGCTTCAGAATCACTCCTTGGCCTAATAAATGATATTTTGGATTTGTCAAAAATCGAATCAGGAAAAATGAATCTGGTGGAGCAGGAATATGACGTAAAGGAGCTACTTCACAATCTGATTACCATGATTCAGGTTCGTATAAACGAAAAGGATTTATTCTTTAAGCAAAACATTGATGAAAAGATTCCAACAAAGCTCTACGGTGATGTTGGCAAAGTAAAGCAGGTAGTCCTAAATCTGTTGACAAACGCAGTAAAATACACAAACGAGGGTGGATTTTATCTGACTGTAACAGTAATAGAAAAGGACGAGGAAAACTGTAAGCTACTGTTCACAGTCAAAGATACAGGAATAGGAATAAAGGATGAGGATATGGACAAGCTATTCTCAGCCTTTGAAAGATTAGATGAAAGAAAGAACTCCAGCATTCAGGGAACAGGTCTAGGTCTAGACATTTCTAGACAGTTTGCCCAGCTAATGGGAGGCACTCTTACCTGCGACAGCATCTATGGAATGGGTTCCACATTTGCCTTTATAGTGGATCAAAAAATAGTAGATGACACTCCAATTGGAATGTTTATGGAAGAAGATTTATCAGATATTAAAAACAAGTACATTCCAAAGTTTGAAGCACCAGAAGTTAAAATCCTGGCAGTTGATGACAACAAGATGAATCTGACAGTCATAAAAGGACTTTTAAAGGGCCTTAAAACTCAGGTAACAACTGTAGAATCTGGCCAGGAATGTCTAGATGTACTAGCAAAGGAAAGCTTCCATCTCGTACTTTTAGACCATATGATGCCCGTAATGGATGGTGTAGACACCTTAAATGAAATGCGAAAACAGGGCTACAATGTACCAACCATAGCCCTTACAGCAAACTATTATCCAAATGGTAATGAGTACTACAAGGACCTTGGTTTTGACGGCTATCTTTCAAAGCCAGTAGACGCAGATCTCTTAGAGGAAACAATAAAGAAATTTGTACCAGTAGACTTAATAAATGAAATATCAGTAGAAGATGCAAATGTCCTAAAAGAGCTTCCCGATGAACTAAAGTGGTTGGAAAACACAGAAGGCATAGATACAGAAGAGGGAATCAAAAACTCCGGAGGCGTTGAAAACTACATGTTCTCACTAAAGCTCTTCCTAGATACTATTGAGGACAACGAAGAGGTAATCGAAAAGGCCTTCCAAAAGAAAGATTACAAGCTACTAACAATAAAAATACACGCACTAAAATCCTCTGCCCGCATCATAGGTGCCATCCACCTATCCAGCTTTGCAGCAAAGCTAGAGGAAGCAGGCAAAAAAGAAAACTGGCCATACCTCAACATGTTTACGCCAGATCTTCTCACAGAATACAGATCCTACCTGGATAGACTTTCCAGACTTAATGAATACGAAAGATACAAGGTAGCTGCTGACAGTCAAATAAAGCCAGAGGATCTAAAACAGGCCTACGAAGCCCTGGCCGAGCTAATCGAAGCCATGGACATAGACGGCACCGAAATGGTCCTCTCAGACCTCAAGCAGTACATCCTGCCATCCTCTGACCAGGCCAAAATCTCTGCCATCGAAAAGGCCTTCCACCAATACGACTGGGACGCAATGGAAAAAGCCCTAGGCTAGCTCAAGTAGAGCTAAGCCTTAGGGCTTTTTCTATTGTTAATCAACTCAGCCCTTACTAGATGTGGGAATTTGAATAGAGAGTTGCGCATTGTTGCGCAGCCGATAGTGACTGTAGAGGCGGAGGATGACAAAAATATGCTATTGATTTTTATTGACGAAGGGGAAATATTGTCTTATATTTTTGTTATTGGGGAAGAAAAACTAAATAAAAATAAGGAGCGCAAGTGGTTGCGCAAATGTTCCGGAAATCAGGTAATTAGGCCTGCTTGGTGGATGGGAGAAATGGGAGGTTAATTTTAAATGAAGAAAATGGGGGAATGGTCGAAACGAGTGGTTTCGGCTGGTCTTAGTCTCGCATTAGTTTTTGGCTTTTATGTAGCCGGTGGTGCGGAACTATCAAGTAAGGGCCTAGACACAGTTCAGGCAGCATCTGCTGTCAGTAGGCAGTCAATTCATGACGGAGCTATTTTACACGCATTTTGTTGGAATTTTAATACGATTAAGGAAAATATACCTGAGATTGCGGAAGCAGGGTATACTGCGGTTCAGACATCGCCAATTAATACATGCCTTTCTATTAATGATGGCATGATGTTGTATGGTGAGACTGAGGAGCAGGGAAGATGGTATTATCATTATCAACCTACTGATTGGAAGATAGGAAATTATCAGCTTGGAACAAAGGATGAATTTAAAGCAATGTGCGACGAGGCTGATGAATATGGGGTTGGTATTATTGTGGATATTGATCCTAATCACACAACTCCTCTTTATGATCAGGTTGCTGAGGATTTGAAGGCAGCAGCTGGAGGAGAAGATGCTTTGTATCATAAGGGGTCAAAGGTGGAAAATGGTGACCAAGGTGGTATGAGATATGATGATAGAGTTTCTGTTACATATGATGCTATGGGTGGTTTACCAGATGTTGATACTGAGAATGAGGGCTTTCAGGAGTATTTCTATGATTTTTTGGAGGATTGTATAGCTTGTGGTGCAGATGGATTTAGGATTGATACCGCCAAGCATATAGCACTTCCAGATGATAGTGTGCCAGAGGAGTATACAGGAGAAGAAGGTCGAAATGATTTTTATCCTAATATGAAGGCGGATATTGATGAGTATGCGACTAAGTCGTATGCAGATTTATTTGTATATGGTGAGGTCCTGGATGGAGATGCTGCACGTGTCGCTGCTTATCAGGATATGCTTGGCGGCACTTGCGCTAGTAATTATGGTGGTGTAATTCGTAATGCTGTTTCATCTGGAAATGTTTCTGCCGATAGAATCATGAATTACAAGATTAAAGATGATGCATCCACTGGAAAAACATATACGGCAGATGAGAATAAGCTTGTCACATGGGTTGAATCACATGACAATTATATAAATGATAAATCTTATAATAATGTAGATGATACAGAGGTAATACTTGGATGGGCTATCATTGCTGCAAGACAGGCGGGTACACCATTGTTCTTTAGTAGACCGATGGATAGCTCAAAGAATAATCCATGGGGAACAAACCAGATTGGAGTGGCTGGTAGTGATATTTATAAGGCACCTGAGGTGGTAGCTGTAAATAAGTTTAGAGAAGCTATGGCAGGTGAGAATGAGTATCTTAGAAATCCAGGTGGGAATAATTCTGTTTTGATGATTGAGAGAGGTACAAAGGGAGTTGTTATTGTAAATGCCAGTGATGGATCCTTTGGACTAGATTCAGAAACAAATTTGGCTGATGGAACTTATAAGGATTCAGTGGAAGGTAATGATGAATTATATACAGTTGTAGATGGTCAGATAACAGGAAATATTCCTGCTAAATCAGTAGTTGTTTTGGATACACCTGCTGATGGTGAGTATTCCACGCTGTTCTTTCATAACACCAAGCATTTTTCGAGTGTTAGCGCTGTTGTCGGTAGTGATACTTATAGGACTGTTGATATGGGGGATGACTGGTGGAAGGTGGTTATTCCAAAGGAAAAGTTCAAGGTAGTATTTACTGATGGAAATAAAGAGTCTAGTGAGTTTAGTATTACAAAGACTTCTGGAAAGTTTATGACAGCAAAGAGTAATAAGCTCTATACCACAAAGAAGGAAGCTGAAGAAGATATCGGTATTGAAACTACAATAGTTTATTTTTTTAATACTGAGGGGTGGAAGACCGTTAATGCATATGCTTGGTATGATGGTGGTGAGCAAATCTTTGGAGGTTGGCCAGGTAAGACCATGATTTCAGAAGGAAATTATTGGTGGCGAGCTGAACTTAAAACTACAGGAGATACACCAAAGTATATTATTTTTAATAATGGTGATGGAGCTCAAACAGAAAATATTACATTAGAAGAAAATAATAATAATTTTTACGCTGTTTCTACTGAGCAGACTGGTGGAAATTTGCATGTAGATAAGTATTTTTCAAAAGATGAAGCAGAAGATGCTCTTGGAATTAATGGCGAATCAACAACCGTTTATTATTACAATGCTGCCGGATGGAATCAGGTAGGGGTGTATACATGGGGGGATGTAGATATAGGCGCTTGGCCTGGTGTAGAAGCTGAGGATGATGGAAATGGATGGTGGAAATATACAATCAATGCAACACCTAGCTCGAGCTTGAATATTATATTCAATAATTTCGTACAGGGGGATGATGGAAAACGTCAGACCGAGGATTTAAAGGTTGATAGCCTAAAGCAAGTTTATTTCATTGGAAGCAAATATAAATATTCCTCAAAGGAAGCGGCATTAGATGCTCTCGAAAATGATAATTTAATATTGGAAAAAGGTGGAAAAGCAGAAGAACAGGATAATCCAGAAAATCCAGAGACACCGGTATACAAGAATGTGGATGAGGAGACTACAGTACCTGAAAATTGCACAAGATTTTATTATAAGCTTGGTAGTGATTGGAATGAGGCTGTATTCATGTACGGATGGCTCAAAAAGTCTGATGGAACATCAGCAGGCTCACCACTTGGAGAGTGGCCAGGAAAAAAGATGATGCATCTTGGTAACGGGTGGCATGCAGTTGATATTGAAAATGAATATCTTAATCTTGAGGAAACACCTATACAATTAATTCTTAATGATAATGGTATACATGGACAAATTGAGATGGATGAATATGCAATTTCGACAGAGCGTCCTAGTGATGAGGAACTAGCACGGGATGTGCAGGAATCGGACAAGCCAACAGAACCAGAGGAACCAACAGAACCAGAGGAACCAACAAAACCAATAGAGCCGGCGACTTCAGAAACTGCACAGACTCAGTCAACTCAGACTTCACAGCCGATGCAGATATCTCCGTCAGTTCAGGCGACAACTAATACAGCTGTGAATAATGAAACACAGAGTATTGCTACAGAGGAGGTGCCACTAGTAGCTGAAAAGCCAGAAAAAAATGTGACAACAAAAAAATCAAATACTGAGGTTGCAGTAAATAATGGTGCTGAGATTGAGAAAATTACTGAGGCTTCAAAAGAGAAGACAGAGGTTGTAAAGGAAAAACAGGTTACTACAGCTAATACAAAGAAAGCTATTGATGAAGAAAAAGCACCTACAACAGTGAAACAAGAAACATTTCCAATAATACCAGTAGTGATATTGGTAATTGTACTTGTGGCTGCCATAGGTGCAACAACTACTATAATAAAACGAAAATAATTATTATTCGATTGTCATGTCGCCTTCTTTAATCCATCCAAGTTTTTTAACAATCATATTGAATAGTGGACAGAGGATGGCAGGAAGGACAAAGCAAATAAGAATGAGGCCGGCCCAATCCATTGGGGTAATTGCTGCTTTTGTTCCAGCTGCAATATCATTAACCCAGCCAGTATATACACCGATTTGACCAACTAGTCCGCAGGTGCCCATGCCAGAAGAAACAGCAGCACCGTTCATTTCCATTTTGAACAGGCAGGTGGCTAGTGGACCTGTGATAGCTGAGCAAAGGATAGGTGCAATCCATATACGAGGATTTTTGATGATATTTGGCATTTGGAGCATTGAGGTGCCAATACCCTGGGATATGAGGCCGCCCCATTTATTTTCTTTAAAGCTCATTACTGCAAAACCCACCATTTGAGCACAGCATCCAGCAACTGCAGCACCTCCAGCAAGTCCAGTCAAAGAGAGGGCAGCGCAGATTGCAGCAGAAGATATTGGTAGTGTAAGAGCAATACCTACAATTACTGAAACAAGTATACCCATAATAAAAGGTTGTTTTGTGGTAGCCCACATAATAAGAGTACCAACAGAGCTTGCAGCAGAACCAAGAACTGGTGCCCACCAGGCTGAAAGAGCAATACCTATGCCGATAGTAACAAGAGGTGTGACAAGAATGTCTATCTTTGTTTCCTTAGAAACGGCCTTACCGATTTCAGCTGAGATAATAGCTACAAATAAAACGGCAAGTGGACCTCCGGCTCCACCTAAGGCATTAGAAGCAAAGCCTACAGATATGAGCGAGAAAAGTACAAGCGGAGGTGCTTGTAAAGCATAGCCGATGGCTACAGCCATTGCAGGACCACTCATTGCTGTGGCAAGCCCA
>JAILKL010000047.1 GCA_024693775.1 Pseudobutyrivibrio sp. | reverse complement strand
GCTCACATGTATGTTGGTGCTCTTAACATGATTCACTACATGCATGATAAGTATTACTATGAAGTATGCCAGATGGCTCTTATCGATACACATGTACGTCGTTCATTCGCTACAGGTATCGCTGGATTCTCACACTGTGTAGATTCACTTTCAGCTATCAAGTATGCTAAGGTTAAGGCTATCCGTGATGAGAACGGTGTTACTAAGGATTTCGAAATCGAAGGTGACTTCCCACGTTACGGTAACGATGATGACAGAGCTGATGAGATCGCTGTATGGCTTCTTAGAACATTCATGGAGAAGCTTCGTCACATCCACACATACAGAGATTCAGAGCCTACAACATCTATCCTTACAATTACTTCAAACGTAGTTTATGGTAAAGCTACAGGTGCTCTTCCAGACGTAAGACAAGCAGGCGAGCCACTTTCACCAGGTGCTAACCCAGCATACGGTGCAGAGAAGAACGGTCTTGTTGCATCACTTAACTCAGTTGCTAAGCTTCCATATGAGGAGGCTCTTGATGGTATCTCTAATACACAGACAATCAACCCAGGTGCCCTTGGACATTCTGAGGAAGAGCGCGTAAACAACCTTGTTAACGTTCTTGATGGTTACTTCGATCAGGGTGCTCATCACCTTAACGTTAACGTATTTGGTAAAGAAAAGCTTATCGATGCTATGGAGCATCCAGAGAAGCCAGAGTACGCTAACTTCACAATCCGTGTTTCTGGATACGCTGTTAAGTTCATCGACTTAACAAAGGAGCAGCAGATGGACGTTATCGCACGTACATGCCACGAGGCTCTTTAATAAACCGCTAGTCTTTGGCTAGCCTATCAAGCCCTACGTATATAAAGTGTGCTTTAAGGTCAGCTTAATGTACTCATTTATATACTTGGGCTTTTTATTTTAACTAAGCTTCAAGTAAATACCTAAGTAAGCGAATAAGAACGCAAGCGTGTCTATAGCGCTTATTTAGGTAATTACTTAGAAGCGTAGTATTTATAGGAGGTAAGATATGAGTGAAATAAAAGGATATATAAACAAGCTTGAGAGCTTTGGCGCCGTTGATGGACCAGGCTTGAGATATTTGATTTTCTTAAATGGATGTAAAATGCGATGTGCATTCTGCCACAATCCGGAGACCTGGGCTGAACATCAGGGAACTGAATATACAGCAGATGAGCTTCTTGCAAAGGCAATGCGCTACAAGACCTATTGGAAAAAGGATGGTGGTATCACTGTTAGCGGTGGCGAGCCTCTTCTTCAGATAGATTTTGTCTTGGATTTATTTAAGAAGGCCAAAGCAAAGGGCATCACCACCTGCATTGACACAGCTGGTCAGCCATTCACTCACGACGAGCCATTCTACAGCAAATGGAAGGAGCTCATGAGCGTTACTGACACAGTAATGCTAGACATCAAAAACATTGATCCAGAGGAGCACATAAAGCTTACAGGTGTTCCAAACGACAACATCCTACAGATGGCCAGAGAAATCTCTGACATGGGTGTGCGTATCTGGATTCGTCACGTCCTTGTACCTGGCGGCAGTGACAAGGATGAATTACTTCACCGTACACGCGACTTTATCGACACACTCAAAACTGTAGAGCGTGTCGAGGTATTACCTTACCACTCTCTCGGCGTTCCAAAATACGCTGAGCTAGGCATTCCATATCGCCTTGAGGGTGTGGAATCACCTACAGCTGAGCGCATCAAAAACGCTCAGGAAATTCTAGGTGCTCATTAAATTTGCCATTAATAAACTAATTTTTTCACAAATTTTATGCTTACATTTTGTTGAAAATTATGATATCATTGCGAAGCAACAAAAAGAATAAATTGGTTTAATTGGAAACGACACTTCCTCCGGAAGATAACGAACAACACATTTAGTTATTCATTATTAGAAGGAGGAAATTTTTATGCCTAAAAACAAGTTTCAGGATGTAGTATTTACAATTATTATGGCCACAATTATGGTCTACGGAATGGTGGTTTACAATGTAGCCCTTAACACTGGAGGTGTTACAGGTCAGACATTTTTACTTGCTCTTCACGAGCTTCCAATCATGGTTCCTATCGCTTTCGTATTAGAGTTTTTCGTTGTTGGAAAGATTGCTAGAGCATTAGCATTTTCTGTAATGGATCCTAGAAAGGATAGACCACAGTTTATCACCTACGCGATTTCAATTTGTATTTGCTGTATTATGTGCCCAACTATGAGTTTAGTTGCTACTATCCTTTTCAAGGATACACATACATTTGGTACATGGATTCAGACATGGGGTATGAACTTCCCTATGGCACTTCTTTATCAGATGTTCTATTGCGGACCATTAGTTAGATTAATCTTCCGCACAATCTTTAGAGAAAAGAACACAGAGGCTGCTGTTACAAATGAAGCAGAGGCAGCTTAATAAATAAATATTATGCAACAAATAAAATACCTAGCAGATGGATAATTCCAAACTGCTAGGTATTTTTATTGTGTGTATAAGGATTTAGCTAATTATTAATTTGAGGATGAGCTGCCAGTCTTAGCACCACTTGGCTTCTCTCCGCTTGGCTTGTCGCCACTTGGTTTGTCTCCACTTGGTGCTTCTCCGCTTGGTGCTTCTCCATCTGGCTTGTCCCCACTAGGCATTCCATCTGGTGCACCACCATTTCCACTACCACTGGTAAGTTCAATAGCTTCGCCTGTGGATTCAGAGCCTTCTGTGTACTCTTCACCGTTGATATATAGCTTGTAGCCGTTTAGGTTGATTGAATCAGCATCGCATGTAAGACCTGTAATGTATGAATCGCCTGTAAGTGTCCATGTAGCGTCATCTGAAAGCTCTACGTATACATCGCCAGCCTGTCCATCAGAATTGATTGATCCATTGTAGGTAGAGCCCTCCTGGAGGTAGAGATTCATTGCTGATACATCATCTACAACCATATCACCATCAATGCTCTGGTTTGTAGCATATACGTTTACCTGTCCACCATTGCTGCCTTCGCTACCCCAGCCTGCGGCTGCTGCTCTAAGGAAGATTCCATCCTCATCATTATTTACGATTGTGGCGCCATCTAAGGTAATATCAGCCACTGTATTTGTAATAAAGAAAATGTCACCATTGGCATTTGTTAATGTACCACCATTCATGGTAAATGCTGCATCTCCTTCATCAGCATCACCTGACATTGACTGGTAAATCATAACTGCCTGATAGTAATCTGAGTTGTCTCCATTCTTTATATTATTGTCAGCGTTTAGTGTTACATTATTAAGTGTAGCAGAGTTCTGACCTTCCACTACAACACCCTGTGAAGCTGTAGAAGTCATTGCTGCATCATTTACTGTAATATCAGCTGTAGAATAAATAACTGGAGAGCCTGTGCCTGAGGTTGTAAAGCTTCCTCCGTCTACTGTCACTGTTCCACCACCTCTATCAGATCTAATAGCTGCGGATGAATTTCCACTGGTCTCAACAGTTACGTTTGTTGCATTTGTTGTACCACCGCCTGTGGTCATAAGGCCACCAGAGCAATTGTTAGATGTAATGATATAGGAATCAGAAATGTTAACTGTGGTGCCTTCACCGTATGAAAATACTGCATTGGCATGCTCACCATCTGTATCCACTACAATGTTTGATAAATCAAGTGTAGCTCCGTCTGTGGCAAAGATTGCTGAATTATATCCGTAGAAATCTGCTTCATCTCCACTGTCTGATGATCCTGTCTTTAGGACCTCTACATTGCTATAGGAAGCTTCCTCACCAGATACCTCAATAGCATGTCCGTCATCTTCGCTGTTTTCAATTGTTTCGTTTACAGTTATATCGTCGCGTGTAAGTGCTGTAGAGCTTGCTGTAGTTTCGCTGGCTGATTCACTCTCATTTACAGCTTCAGCTGCCTCTGTTGTTGTGGCCTTAGATGTATCTGTGGCACATCCTGTAAAAGCCATAGCTCCCACCACTGAGCAAGCAAGTACTTTAGAAATAATCTTTTGTTTCATATGTTTTCCTCCATCAAAAAACAATTTAAAAATGGAAATGTGTTAATCCATAAATTATTTATACCAATGAAATTTGAAGGTTAGGTGTAAGGTATCGATGGATTAGGTGACATAAAAACGATTTTTTCTTGTGTAATAAAAAAAGACTTAGTGATGAAAATATCACTAAGCCTTTAAAATCAAGGATTATAACTCTCTAGACTTGTCGATGCAGACACGCTCTGCCTCGATAATTGCGTTTCTAAAGCCAAGAGCCTCTAATGTGGCAACAGCCTCGATGGTAGTGCCACCTGGTGAACAAACATTGTCCTTTAGTACACCTGGATGCTCTCCTGTCTCAAGTACCATCTTTGCCGAACCAAGAACTGCCTGTGCAGCAAACTTGTATGCCTGTGTACGAGGCATACCCTCTGCAACAGCTCCATCTGCAAGAGCCTCGATGAACATATATACATATGCTGGAGATGAACCACTGATACCAACAACTGCATCCTGAAGTCTCTCAGGAACGATTTCTGCCTTTCCAAATGACTCGAATAAACGCATTACATCAGCTGCCTCTTCATCTGTGACAAGCTCATTTGGGCTAAGAGCACTCATGCCCTCGCCAACAAGCGCTGGTGTATTTGGCATAACACGGATAAACTTTAGCTGCTTTCCAAATAAGGATGTAAGCTTTTCAAGGGACTGGCCTGCAGCAATGCTGACAATGACCTTTCCATCGAAATTCATATCCTTAATGCCATCTATAGCACCTGGTAGGTACTGTGGCTTTACTGCAAGAAAGATAACATCAGCAAAATCTACCACATCTCTGTTGTTGGTGCTTGTGCCAACTCCTAATTCTTCGCTAACCTTGTCTAATGCAGCCTGGAAAATATCGCTGGCCATAACATCTGAAGCATCTACTAATCCACCAGAAACCATACCTGACATCATAGCGCTGCCCATGTTTCCTGTTCCAATAAAACCTATTTTCATAATACGTTCCTTTCTGTAAAAATATTATTCTGCCTTTGCAAGAATAAGCTTTTCAAGATAAGCAATACGAGCACAAACTGTAAATACCTCAGCTGCCTGCTCAAGCTCTTCGATAGGTGGAAGAGAAGGTGCAAATCTAATGATAGAATCGTTAGGGTCCATATGATATGGGAATGGAGCTCCAGCTGGTGTAAGCTTTACGCCTGCCTGTGCAGCCAAATCAACGATACGAGTAGCTGTACCCTTTGGTGCGTCAAAGGTGATGAAATATCCACCCTTTGGAGAAATCCATGAACCACAGCCTGGCTCTGTAAGGTCTCTTTCCATTGTCTTAATAACAAGCTCAAACTTTGGACGAAGAATCTTTGCATGTCTTTCCATGTGCTTTGAAACAGACTCTACATCTGCGAAATATCTAGCATGGCGAAGCATGTTGATCTTGTCGAAACCGATTGTCTGAACTGTAAGTGTCTTCTTTAACTCCTCACGGTTGTTGTGGTTGCAAGCGATAGCAGCAATACCACCACCTGCAAATGTAATCTTTGATGTAGAAGCAAATTCAAATACAAGATTTGGATTGTCTGCTTCCTCACACTCGTGAAGGATATTTAAAATCTTGCTCTTTTCTTTATATAAGTGA
Organism: Pseudobutyrivibrio sp.; assembly: GCA_024693775.1. Classification (GTDB taxonomy): domain Bacteria; phylum Bacillota; class Clostridia; order Lachnospirales; family Lachnospiraceae; genus Pseudobutyrivibrio. The sequence goes on along the minus strand of JAILKL010000047.1, from coordinate 11,586 downwards.
TGAACTGCATATGCATTATCCCAGAATACTCTAAAGTCCTTTGCAGCTGGCTTTAGGTTGGCCATACGGCGAACAACCTCGTCAGAATATACGATACCCTGTGGATTAGAGTACTTTGGAACGCACCAGATACCCTTGATGGTGTCGTCTGCAGCGACAAGCCCCTCAACAACATCCATATCTGGACCGTCCTCATTCATAGGAATATTGATCATTTCAAAACCGAAATGCTGTGTAATAGCGAAATGTCTATCATAACCTGGCACTGGGCAAAGCCATTTAACGCGCTCAAGCTTGCACCATGGTGTGCAACCATCAAAACCAAACATGTATCCGCGAGCAACTGTATCAAACATAATATTAAGTGATGAGTTGCCGCATACAATAACCTGCTCTGGCTGACAATCCATAATCTCAGACATAAGATGCTGAGCCTCTACGATACCCTCTAGCTGGCCATAATTTCTAGTCTCTACACCATTCATACATTTCATAAGAGACTTTCCATCAAGGATATCAAAAAGTGGCATAGAAAGATTTAACTGTTCAACAGATGGCTTTCCACGGCTCATATCGAGCTTTAGGCCCTTTGACTGCCATTCCTTGTATTGAGCAGTAAGCTGCTCTTTCTCCGCTGCTAATTCCTGTGGTGACATTTCGCTGTACTTTTTCATTGCTAGTCCTCTCTTTTTACATCATTTATATATTTATTAACGTCCATTTCGTACCTTATCAAGGTATTCATTAATAACCTGTTCATAACCTAGATTACCTGGACGATAAAAATCTCCTCTTTCGAGTCCCTCTGGCAGATATTTCTGATGAGAGAAATGATTTGGAAAATCATGAGCATATTCATAGCCAACGCCATGTCCTAGCTTGCTAGCAGATTTGTAATGTGCGTCCTGTAAATGTGTAGGTATTGGTCGCGTGGTATTATTTTTGACCTCACGCATGGCCAAATCAATGGCTCCGTAAGCCGAGTTTGATTTGGGTGCGCAGGCTACATAAGTAGCTGCATGAGATAAAATAATCTGGGACTCCGGCATACCGATGCGCTCCGTAGCCAAAAAGGCTGAGGTGGCAACCACCAGCGCCTGTGGGTCCGCATTTCCTACATCCTCTGATGCGCATATACAAATACGTCTTGCTATGAATTTAGGGTCCTCTCCTGCATAAAGCATACGAGCCAAATAATAAACGGCTGCGTCTGGATCAGAGCCTCTCATACTCTTGATAAATGCAGAAACGGTATCATAGTGATTATCGCCATCTTTGTCGTATTTAATAACACGACGCTGAATACATTCACTAGCTACATCCAGTGTAATGTGGATTTTTCCGTCCTCTGCTCTGTCTGTTGTAAGCACACCTAGCTCTATAGCTGTAAGGGCTGCTCTGGCATCTCCGTTGGCAATATCAGCGAGGAAATCTAAAGCGTCATCATCGATAACTGCGTCATAGCTTCCCAAGCCCTTTTCATTGTCTGTGATGGCTCTAGTAATAAGAGTCTTTATATCTGATGCCTCTAGTGGCTTCAACTCGAAAATAATAGAACGTGAAAGTAAAGCTCCGTTTACTTCAAAATATGGATTCTCAGTGGTGGCACCAATGAGAATGATAGTGCCATCCTCAACGAATGGCAGCAAATAATCCTGCTGTCCTTTGTTGAATCTATGAATCTCATCTATAAAAAGAATAGTTTTCTTTCCATAGGCTCCAAGAGTCTGCTTTGCTGTCTCTACAACGGCCTCCATGTCCTTTTTACCAGAGGTGGTGGCATTTATAGAGGTAAACTCTGCAGATGTTGTGTGGGCAATAACCTGTGCTAATGTGGTCTTTCCTGTTCCAGGAGGTCCATAAAATATAATAGAAGAAAGCTTGTCCGCCTTTATCGCTCTATATAGTAATTTGTCTTTTCCTATTATATGCTGCTGGCCTACTACCTCATCAAGTGTGGTAGGTCTCAAACGAGCTGCCAATGGAGACTCTTTCTTTTTGTTTTCCTGTCTCATGTAATCGAATAGATCCATGTGTTACCTTCCATTTATATCAAAAAATCACGTGACTATAATCTAGCCATAAATATCAACTTTAGTATAGCACATTTGTTCTATCCTTTTAAAGCCATCAATAGCATTACTTTATTATGCTAAAGCAATCGCCTTTGATACTATACTATAAATCTAGGCTAGTTACAACAATTATTTTGTCTAGGACGGACATTTGTCCGCAGTAGAGAAATATTTTATCCACTAATCTTTAAATTTTAGTTATATTTAGCACGTTTTATATTTTTACTCGCAGCTTATATAATGTTTTGTAATAATTGCCAATATACAAAGCACTATTTTTAAGGTATAAATATGCGGTTGCAAAAAAAACTAACATTTTCATACATAGATATTTCAGGAGGAAAAATGTCAGAATTAAACATTGTTACAAAAAAGAACAACAACGAAACTCAGTTTATCATTTTTTCAATTGGTAAAGAGTATTACGGTATAGACATTGCTCGTATTAACAACATTATGATGGTGCCAAAGATTACATTCCTTCCTGGTGCTCCTGAGTACTACAGCGGAATCATCAATCTTCGTGGTCATATTGTTCCTATTATGAGCCTTCGCCGCAGAATGGGTATTTCTGATGACGAGCTTACAAAGGAATCACGTATCATTATTTTAAATCTTGAAAATGGTGAGCTTATGGGAATCATCGTAGATTCTGTAAAGGAGGTTCTCACTATTTCAGATAATGACATCGAGCCACCATCATCAGTTCTTGAAAAGGAGCTCAATTTTATCCACGGTATTGGAAAGAAAAACGAAGAAATCATTTCTATTTGCGCAATTGATGCAATTGTTGATGATAGCTTGGTTTCATAGTATAAAAAAGCGACCACTAGGGTCGCTTTTTTCTTGCTAATTTTTAAATTTGCTTTCATCAAAGCTGTGATATTCTACATCCATCTTTACTGGCTGACTGCTAGAGAAGGTAATCTCAGAGGCCACAAGTGGTGTATCTATCTTCATAGAAGCAGCCTGTCTTCCGTCATTTACAAATAATTCCATAGAATATTTATCCATAACTATACGAAGCTTTATTTCTCCCTGGTTATCATCAACGTAAAACTCACGTAGAGAAAGGGAAGAAAACATAATTCCGCTCTTTGTTCTATCAAGTCTTATTTGATTGTTCCTTCTATTATAAGTAATCCTTGTTTCATAATCTGCGTTCTTAGCCAAGGCTACTGTAAACTCATAATCCTTTTCCTGCTCTGGTGAAATGGATATAGTCATATCAAAAACACGACCATTTATATTTGAAAGGGATGTCTTTTTATTTACCAAAGCATTTTTATGGCTAAAGTCCTTTAAATAGTAGTTTTCCAGCTCTTTTACAGGTTGTTGAAGCACATATCCACAATCTATTTTTAGCTCTCTTGGGATAGTCATCATGCCATAATAATCATGTAAATCATTTGCGTAATTACAGGTCTCCCAGTTTTGCATCCAACCTATCATGATTCTTCGTCCGTCCTCAGCCTGTAAGGTCTGTGCAGCATAAAAATCTGTTCCTAGATCTATAGGCTGGACCGATTCTCTATTAAAATCTAGAAATTCCTTTCCATGTCCCACTAAAAAGAAATTGTTGAAGCCTGGGAAAACATTTGCTCCGTCTCCTGTCACCTCCTGAGGGCTGACAATAAGCACCCTTTTGCCATCCAAATCAAAGTAATCAGGGCATTCCCATATACGACCAACCTGATTATTAGAACGATCTAATACCTTTGCAAAGCTCCATTTAACGGCATCCATACTCTCATATACCAGAATCTGTCCGCTGCCATCTGGATGTCTATTTATGGCAAAGCAATAGTATTTATCCCCATTTTTAATAATCTTTGGATCGCGGAAATCATGGATATCATTTTCCTCTGGAATCATTTCAGTAGATATTACAGGATTAGCTTGGTGCTTTTCAAAATCTACTCCGTCTCCTATAGCTATACACTGCTGCTGATAATCCCTGATTTCTCCGTCGCTATCTTCTTTTCTGATAACGCTGGTGTACATAAGGAGCTGTCTGCCATCCTCTAGCTCGATAGCACTGCCAGAAAAGCAACCATCCTTGTCATACTCCTCATCTGGTGCCATGGCACATGGCAAAAACTCCCATTTAACAAAATCCTTTGTTACAGAATGTCCCCAGTGCATTGGACCCCAGTGATTGCTGTAAGGATGATATTGATAAAAGAGATGATAGCTATCCTTGTAGCGACTGAAGCCATTTGGATCATTTATCCAGCCAATGGCTCCAGTGGCATGAAATAAAGGTCTATCCTTTTTATCAGCCGAGTTAATTCCTTTCTTTTCGTATTCCCTTGCATCCTGTAATAATTTACTAGTCATAGTTACTCCTACGGTGTTTTATAGTGCTTCCTGATATCTATCGTAAGCGTCCTGATATACCTTTATTAATTCCTGCATTCCGCAGCTGTCGTTTAATCTCTGTACGTAAGCATCCCACTCTTTATCTGTTGGGCCGCCTTCCTTAATCCAAAGGCCTTCCTGCTCTGATACTGCATCCTCAAAATCGGTCTTGTACATATCGATTGTGTCTAGCTCTTCCTCTGTAAATACGCAATCTACTGGATATACTGAAGTATTCTGTACCTGTGGCATCCAGAAATCATATAAATCTGTAAGTCTTTCAATGGCTCTATCCTCCATATTGAATGTTGAAGAATAGTAATCAGAAAGAATAAGCTTTGGTCCGGCGACCTCGTAGTAGCTCTTTAACTCGCCTGCACCCTTGCCATATTTTTCTTTTGCCTCTTCTTCTGTGATAGAGTTCCAAACACCATTTTCATCCTGGCTAGTGAAGTACACGTCAATTGGTCCATACTGAAGCTGCATAACTACTTCTGGATCATACCATTTATCATAGAATGAAAGAAGTGATGCAGGGTTTCCACAAGCTGATGTAACAGATAAATTACCAGATGTTGTTCCACCGCCTGTACGAATTGTTACATTGCTCTTACCCTCATACTGTGTGCCCTCAGGGCCTGTTAAAACTGGTAAAAATACATAGTCATCAGCATAATCACCCATAAGCTCCTCAATGTACCACCATGTCGAAACACCAACATAGCCCTGCTGACATTTTGACATGAGCTGTGTATCATCCTGAGAAAACATTTCCTGGTCAATCAAGCCCTCCTGATACCAATCAGAGAAATATGTAAGAGCATCTCTATACTCATCATTATCACAAACAAAATCAACCTTTCCATCTGGATTTAAAACTAAATCATTGCATACATCATTGATCCAGTTTGTAAAACCAAATCCAGCATAAAAGATGTTCTGTCCCCAGCACCACTGGTCAAAGCCTGTAGACATAGGGATAGTAGAGCCAGCAGGCGCACCGTAATATTTGGCAGCCATATCATTTTCCTTGAAAGCCTCTAACGCTGCATGCAACTCATCCAATGAAGTAGGAACCTCCAAACCTAAATCATCTAGCCATGCTTTGTTAATCATAGAAAACTGTGGCACTGAAAAGATTGAATAATCCTCCTCCTTGCCGATACCTGCTGTACCCATCTGCTCTGCAGAAGGCAATCCATAAATACATCCATCATCCATTGTGATAGCTGCTTTGATTTCAGGATGCTCCTCCAAAATCTTTGATAAATTAGGCATTGTATCTGAATTTATGTATTCTGTTAAATCGATAAATGTCCCATCTCCACCATAGGTAGAAAGATCATAATTAGAGAAACCAACTCCCATATATGCATCTGGTAAATCCCCTCCTGCGATTTGGATGTTTACCTGCTCATCTAAGGAATCACTCATGGTGTTCCAGGTGATATTAATCCCCTGCTCTTCCATTAATGAATTTAGTACAGTATTGTCATCATAGCCTGGCGATAGAGCCGACTGTGCTCCCACTACTGTGAAATCCTTTTGATTTTCATCCTTCTTTGCTGTTTTCCCCCCACAAGCGGTCATGGATAATACCATGGAAGCCGCAAGCACTAAAGATACTACTTTCTTTTTCATACATTCTCCTTTCCTTTAACCCTTAACTGCGCCTGCCATCATACCCTTTTCAAAGTACTTTTGAACGAATGGGTAAATAATAAGCATTGGAGCTGCTGCAACTACAATTGATGCAAACTTTATCATTTCAGTCAGTTTGTTCAGTTCAGCGTAGCCACCTGATATGGTGCTGGCCTGAGTAGCACTGGCAGAGCTTTTAATTAATATATTTCTTAAAACAAGTGGTAATGGTGCCATCTCTGGCTTTGGCAAATAAATGAGAGCCGTAAACCAATCATTCCAATAAGCAACCATACTAAATACCACCATTACTGACATAATAGGCATTGATAATGGGATAATGATTTTCAAAAAAACCTTTAGCTTGTCACATCCATCAATCTGAGCAGCCTCAACCAGCTCATGTGGAATACTGTGCTGGAAATAATTTCTAACTAAAATCATGTTAGATACTGAAACACCGCCTGGTATAAACAAGGCCCACATGTTTCCAATTAATCCTGTTTCCTTTACCACTAAATATGTAGGAATAAGTCCGCCACCAAAGTACATGGTGATAATGAAGAATAAGCTAATGAATTTTCTTCCAGGCAAATCCTCCTGTGCCAGTGGAAATGCTGTGATATAAAGCATTACCACCGAAAAAATTGTACCTATCACAGTGTATTTAATGGAATTGAAATATCCTGTATAGATGCTATTATCAGCAAATACCGCCGAATATCCCTTTAGAGAAAATCCACTTGGAAGAAGGAAGGTTTTACCAGCATATACGTCGTATGGATTGGATACAGACGCTATTGCTATGTAATACAGTGGATAGGCAACAATTAATATCAAGCAAATACTTATAATTACCAAAATCAAATCGCTCATTCGGTCGGACATTCCAAGCCTTACTTTTTTATTGTCTTTCATGATCCAACCTCCTATACAAATTCAACCTCAGAATGCTTTTTAGCAATCTGGTTAACAATAATTAGCAATATCAAATTTATAGCTGTATTAAATAGGCCTACTGCAGTAGAATAGCTGTATTTAGCATTTTCAATACCCTGCTCATACACATACACTGCAATGATATCCGAGGTAGCTCTATTTAAATCTGTCTGTAGTAGCCATACCTTTTCAAATCCTACATTCATAAGAGAGCCTGCACTCATTATCAAATTCAAGATGGCCATAGGTAATAATGCTGGGATATCTATATGCAGGATTCTCTGCCATACGCTGGCTCCGTCTACCTTTGCAGCCTCGTAAAGTGATTCATCTACAGTAGCAAGTGTCGCCAGGTAGATAATGCAGCCCCAGCCTGCATGCTGCCAAATCTCAGATGCAATATATATTGTTCTAAAGGCTGTAGACTCTGTTAAAAAATCTATTTGTGTACCCAAAATTAAATTTAATAAGCCACCAGAAGGACTTAGAAAAATTTTGATCATACCACAAATAACCATTGTGGAAATAAAATGTGGTGCGTACAAAATTGTCTGTGTAACTGTTTTTAATTTAGGAAATCTAAGCTGATTCATACAAAGGGAAACAATAATAGGTATTGGAAATCCCCATAGCAAGCTAAATGTGCTTAGTAAGAATGTATTCTTTATCATTCTCAAGCAGTTAGGTGAAGTAAAAAATCTCTCGAACCAATACAGCCCTACCCACTCACTTCCAAATATACCCTTACTAGCTTTGAAATCTCTGAAAGCTATCTGTATTCCATACATAGGAATGTATTTGTACACGAAGGTAATAATGATTGGAATGGCAAGTAATAAATACATTTGCCAGTTGGCCTTTAATTGTTTTTTCATATAATCCTCCTCATTTTGGTGAAACGTTTCACCGACAAGTAAAAAATTATCACCAGAGGGGGTTATTGTCAATCAATTTTCATTTTAGCATTGAATATTTGTAGCTTTTACCAAATATCCCTATGCTTTTTTGTTCAAGTTTTAACGTAAATCAACCTAGCTTTATTTCATTATTTTCTTTAATATTAATAGTGTTTCGTGAAATGTTTCATATATGTATTTATATTTTGGAGAATAAATTATGAGTAAGACTAACAAACTACCAACTATGAAAGACGTGGCTGTGGCAGCTGGGGTTTCTCTTGGTACTGTTTCAAAGGTTTTCAACGGAATCCCTGTGGGAGCTGAATATAAGAATAAAGTAGATGCTGCTGCAAAGATGCTAGGATATCAGGTAAATGAATATGCCAGAGGACTTCGTGCCAGCAAAACCAACACCATCGCTGTCATAGTTCCAAATGTAATTCATCCCTTTTACTCTACTCTAGCGGACATGTGCTGCAACAAGCTCAGCGAAAAGGGATACCGTATGCTGCTGGCCACCACTTCCTTTGATCCACAGACAGAGCAGCAATGTATAGATATGGTTCAGCAAAACAAGGTGGATGGCATCATCGCCATTACCTACAATCCAGAGCTGGACGTAAAAGAGGATATTCCTTTTGTAATCATAGATAGAAAATTCCATCACAGAGTGCCTTGTGTTTCATCTGACAACTATGCAGGTGGTCAATTGGCTGCAGAAAAGCTTGTGGAAAAGGGCTGCTCTAATCTTCTATTTTTGGGTATATCCTCACATGTTCCTGGTGAAGCTGACAAGCGTAACCTGGGCTTTGCAAGCTACTGTCAAACAAATAATATAAAGCATACTATTCATCGTGTATGGGATGAGGATGGATTCGATGACATTAAAGCCTTTATAGATTCTTCTATAAAAAATGGCAAGTTTGCGTATGATGGAATCTTCGTTTCCACAGATATGTTGGCTATCCAGGTAATGGATTATCTAAAAAAGCATGATATCTCTATTCCTGAGGATGTTCAGGTAATAGGCTTTGATGGTATACCAAAATTTGGTTTTGATGGCTACTACTGCTCTACCATCAAACAGCCACTTGATAAAATGGCAGCTACTGCCATAGATATTTTGCTAAATCAGGAGATTAATTCTACTCCTTCTCTAGTATGTCTACCTGTTGAATATTGTGAGGGAGACACTACTAAATAAGTTATTCGAGGTTATTATGGGTTTATTTGTAAGAGATGATACATATGATGAAAGTCAGCGTATGACTGGCTTCAATAGATATAAACAGCTATTATCCTTTTATGGTCTACATTGGGTAAAGCTCAATATAATCACTTTTGTGGTAAGCATCCCACTGATTCTTGGGATTACATATTCTTTGCTTTCCACTAGTCTTCTTTTGTTAATTCCACTTTGTATCATTTTGGGAGCTCTAACTGGTCCCTTCGTCGGAGCTCTTGTAGACAATATTTATCGTGCAATGCGCGATGATAGCGGGCTTCGCTGGGATAATTATAAAAAAGGACTACGCCAAAATTTCAGGTGTAGTCTCCTTCCTGGTGCTATTTTAGGGCTTTTTATAGGAACATATAGCTATATCCTTTATTTAAGCCTTTTTTCCCAAGCTATTGTCATAGATTCCTTTTCTATGGTGGCTTTGACTATAGCTTTGATACTGTTTTTAAACTTTGAAAATTTGTTTTGGCCTCAGCTGGTGTTGTTCAATCAGCCCCTTAGCCAAACCATCATCAATATAATTTTATTTACCTGCAAGCATCTATGGAAGGTAGCTAAAATTATATTGCTCCAGCTCATATTTATCAGCTTTCATGTTATGTTTGCACCATATACCTTTTTGCTTTTGCCCTTCTTAAGCATTTGGTATTTTATTTTCGTGAGCCAATTTTTACTATACGACACATTAAATGAAGAGCTAAAAATCGAGGAAAAATTTATTTAATCCTATTACATATCCACTGACTGAACATTCTTTATATTGGACAGATCACTGACCACATCTATAATCGAGGTACTTTCTGGGAAATTCACGGCAAATCTATAGAGCAAGGAGTCGTCCTTGTGGCGCTCTATGCCTGTAGTATCTATATCCATTTGATATTTTTCAAATACCCCAAGTACCTTGTTCAAGCTCTTTTCAGAGGAATCCATTACAATATCAACACTTCCAGGAACCTTTACATATACTCTCTTTCGAGTAAGCTTGTTGTGAAAAAGATTTTGAATTACAAAAATGTATAGGGTGGCTATAGTTGCCACAATATACATGCCTGTTCCAAAGGCTGTGCCTATGGCTGCCATAGCCCAGATTCCTGCTGCAGTGGTAAGCCCTGTAACACGATCAGAAACTATGAGAATTGTGCCAGCGCCTAAGAAGGATACACCGGAAACTATATTTGATGCCACACGGGCCACATCAGCATCTCTACCCATTCCCACATAATCAGAAAATCCATACTTGCTGGCTATGGCAAATATACATGCACCGATGGACACCACCATATATGTACGTATGCCAGCTGCCTTTCCATGTCTAGATCGTTCAATACCCAGCACAAAGCCGCAAATGGCTGCGCATATCATTCTAATAATTATCTCTATTTCAAAATTGTTTTGAAAAAAAACAGTAGTCATTACGCCTCCTAGAATCCAATTGATTTAATAACCTTGCTCTCTTTTATAAGATTTAAGACCTCTTTAGAAGAAATGTTTTGAGGCATTCTAACATCCAATGTATATGTTAATGTATTGTCCTTTCTTCTTTTGATATGGCTACCATAAATTTCTATATGTCTATCCTTTAGCATCTCCTGCAGCTCTGCAAAAAGCTGTGGATTATCGTCCATATTTACAACAATTCTACTGGAAATCATATTTCCCATCTCCAGCAGCATTCCTCTGTGCATTATCAGCTGAACAAAGAGAATAAGTACTGTTCCTGCAATGCCCAGTGTGTACATTCCAGCCCCAACAGCCAGGCCTATAGCAGCAGTTACCCAAACGCCAGCGGCGGTAGTAAGCCCATGGATACTACCGCCGCGTGTAAAGATTATGCCCGCACCAAGAAAAGATATACCAGTTACTACATTTGCAGCCACTCTGGAAATATCCACTCCTGTGTTTTCGATTTCTACATAATCGCTAAAACCATATTTAGATATAATAACAAACAATGCCGCACCTATTGCCACAAGTATGTGGGTCCTGACACCTGCTCCCTTGCTTCTGTGTGTCCTCTCAATACCTATGAAACCGCCACAGACCACCGCAACTAAAAGTCTCAAGGCGCATTCTAAATTCATGCTGTTTAACAAAACGTGTGGCATACTCACTCCTTTTCCGGAGCCTAGAAAAACAGCTCCTGAAGCACAACCGCTAGTCCGATTTCTATGTATCACATTTATTTATAATATTATTCTAAATTACTTGTGCTGCTTTCTCAAATCATAATTCAAAATTATGTATTTAAAATGAAAAACTCCCTTTACCGGTTCCCCAGTAAAGAGAGTATATATAGAGAATTTGATTATTCAACGTCCTGAAGAGCTGCGAAATCTTCCTCGCCTGTACGAATCTTTACAACCTGCTCTACGTCATATACGAAGATCTTGCCATCGCCGATATGACCTGTGTAAAGAACCTTCTTAGC
>JAILKL010000077.1 GCA_024693775.1 Pseudobutyrivibrio sp. | reverse complement strand
TAAGCAAGTCTCTTCTTGCCCCAATCATCGACGTCTGTGATCTGTCCACCAAAGCGAGTGATGTACTCCTTTGCCTTTTCAACTGTGGCAGTTCTTGCATCGTCTTCGATCTTCGCATTAACAACGAGTGCTAATTCATACTTGTTCATGCTTTTTCTACCTCCTTTTGGTCTATAGGCCAAACTATGTTGACATAGTCTAGCAAGGATATAATAAATTTTATACCACGAATTAAGATAATATCATGTCAAGAGGTATTTTTCAAGGCTTATATATGATTTTTATAGTGAAATTTCTTGTATTTTTGCAAGTTCAGTAAACACCTGACCTATACGGTCTCTAATAATCAAAGTATTCTCTGCTTTTTTCACTGATAGATCACTTTGATTGATGATAACCAGGTATTTTCCTCTAAAGTAATTTACAAAGGAAGCCGCTGGATATACTGTAAGGGATGTTCCTCCTATTATCATCATGTCAGCTGATGCAATAGCATTAATTGCGCCCTCTACCTGATCCTCTGGCAAACCCTCTTCATATAGTGTTATGTCAGGTCTTACTGTGCCTCCACAACTACATTTTGGAATCGGTTCAGTAGAATCAAAAATGTAATCTACAGGATATGTTTTTCCACAGGTCATGCAATAATTTCTCAGTGCACTTCCGTGTATTTCATATACCTTTTTACTGCCTGCCTTTTGATGTAATCCGTCAATATTTTGGGTAACTACACCTATAAGCTTACCTGTCTCTTCCAGCTTTGCTAAATATTTATGAGCATTGTTTGGCTCGATATTTCTGGTGTCCATCTTTTGACGATGAAACTCATAATAAACCTTCGGCTCATTAATTAGACAGCTGTGACTGAGCAAATATTCAGGCTGATACATATCAAATCTAACATCATGCTGATTATATAAGCCGTCCTTGCTACGAAAGTCGGGTATACCGCTTTCTGTTGAAACCCCAGCGCCACCAAAGAATACAATTTTTGATGAATCATCAATCATTTCCTTTAGCTTTACGATATTTTCCAAAACATTTCCCCCTTCCATTAAATAATGTTATTTACAACAACAGCACAAATTATACCTATAATCATGCCTGCTATTATCTCTGGAATAGTATGTCCCATCTGCTCTTTAAATCTATTGATATCTAGAGGCTGCTTGCCCTGCTCTTTGCGTTCTTCATTTAAATTGTTGAGGGCCTTTCCCTGTCTTTGAGTCTCGTATCTGACACCTCTTGCATCATAGATTACAATAAATGAAAAGAATAGTGCCATGACAAACTCAAATGAACCTGCTCCATATGTAATTCCTGTGATTACTGTAAGAGCTGTTACTGTTGCGGAATGAGAGCTAGGCATTCCCCCACCCCCGTATAAACGCTCTTTACAAAAGCCACATTTAACTGTATCGATTATTACCTTTAATAGCTGGGCTATGAACCATCCAGCTGCTGGTGCCAAAAATATCTTGTTTGTAAATAATTCTGTTAAAAAATTCATTTTAGCTCCTTTTTAAAGTAATGCATTATAGATATCACGCTTGCTAACACCTCTGTCTTTTGCGACAGCTTTCATAGCATCTTTTTTGTCCATTCCTTGAGACAAGTACATATTCATATGTTCTTCTATGGTCATTTCCTCAAAAGCAGCTCTTGCTTCTTCTATCACTTCATTTCGAGATTTTCCTGCAATTACAAGGACATATTCGCCTCTAGGCTCCTTTGTTTCGTAGCTCAAAAGGGCACCACCTATAGTGGTCTTTTCCTTTTCCTCGTGCTTTTTTGTAAGCTCTCTACATAAAGTAATGCCTCTATCCTCTCCTAGCACATCCGCTAGCTCTTTTAATGTGCCAATCAAATGATGTGGGGCCTCGTAAATTACCAATGTACGTGTTTCATTTTTTATCTCTTCAAGAATCTGGCGTCTTTCTTTTTTCTCTCTAGGCAAAAATGCTTCGAAAGCAAAACGTCTACAAGCCTGACCTGACATAGTAACAGCTGTAATAACTGCCGCTGGTCCCGGAACAGATGTAACCTCTATTCCCTCCTCGTAACACATTTGCACAAGCACCTCACCTGGATCAGAAATACCTGGAGTACCTGCATCTGTAATAACTGCGATGCTTTCGCCAGCCTTTAGCTTTTCTATTAATGTCACAGCCTTGTCTACCTTGTTAAATTCATGGTAGCTGGTCATTGGTGTGTTTATTTCAAAATGATTGAGTAGCTTTATTGAATTTCTTGTATCCTCAGCAGCAATTAAATCTACTTCCTTTAAGGTTCTAACGGCTCTAAAGGTCATATCCTCAAGATTTCCGATAGGTGTTGCCACTAAATATAATGTTCCTGACATCTTTTTCTCCTAATGGTTAGTCCATTCCGTATATTTCTAATATTTCCTTCGTATACTGGCCTGGTGCATCATACACTATAAGAGGTGACTCTACAGTAAGCTGTGGTCCACCGCCTCTGACGCCTTCGATAAGTACCATATTTGGCTCCTTATCAACATATGGGTACACAAGTCTCATGCGCTTTGGCTCAATTTTGTACTGACGCATAAGAGTGATGATTTCCACCAATCTAAAAGGTCTATGAACAAAATAACATCTGCCCATTGGTTTTAAAATAGCTGCCGTTTCTCTGATTAAATCCTCAAGTGTACAAAGAATCTCATGTCTTGCAATTGCCTTTGCATCCTGTGGATTTTTCAATCCATGCATATTTGTCATATATGGCGGATTGGATGTTACTACATCTATCTTTCCTTTGCCAAAAATCTGTGACGCTGTTTTTATGTCACCCTCTATTATATCAATTTTGTTGTTTAATTCATTAATTGAAACTGAACGAGATGCCATTTCGGCGCTTTCAGGCTGTATTTCAAGGCCTGAAAAATGCTCTCCCTCAGTTTTTGCAGCTAATAATATTGGCAAAATTCCGGTGCCTGTGCCTAGATCTACTGCCTTTTCCCCTGGTTTTACTTTAGCAAAGCCAGAAAGTAATACAGCATCCATGCCAAAACAAAATTTGTCAGGATGCTGAATGATTTTATATCCGTTTATTTGCAGATCATCCAGGCGCTCATCCGAGCGTACTAGATTTTCCATTAATTTTTATCCTCCAAATCAGCTAATTCCTTAGCTTCCTCCTTTGAAACCTGCACCTTGCGCTTGCGAGGCTTGAATTTTAAAGATGATGTTGGATATTCCTTTAATTCTTTTATATCTCCGTCCTCAAAAAGGACCTTTACTGTCTGTCGAAGGACATTTACGCTGTGTACTATTCCCTTAAATCCATCAGGTGTAGTGACTGTGTCATTTATTCCTGGTAGGCGACTGTTTAGGTATTCATATGTTTCCTGCTCATTTTTCAGGCAACACATAAGTCTGCCGCAAAGTCCTGAGATTTTTGTAGGGTTAAGTGAAAGATTTTGCTCCTTTGCCATTTTGATAGACACTGGAACGAAATCAGCAAGGTAGCTCTTGCAGCAAAGCTCTCTACCGCAGATACCGATGCCACCCATAAGCTTTGTCTCATCTCTAACACCGATTTGTCTAAGCTCGATACGTGTATGGAATACAGCTGCCAAATCCTTTACTAGCTCACGGAAATCGATACGTCCGTCTGCTGTAAAATAAAAGATAAGCTTGTTATTATCGAATGTATACTCAGCTCCTACAAGCTTCATCTCCAGCTCACGCTTTGCGATTTTTTCTTCGCAAATACGCATAGCCTCTTTTTCCTTTTCAAGGTTTTTTGCTGCCTTTTTAACATCCTCTGCTGTGGCCTTTCTCATAATTTTTTTGATTGGGCCTGGAACCTCGTCGTCTGAGATTTCCTTGTCTACAAGTAAAACTGTTCCAATCTCAACACCACGAACTGTCTCTACAATAACTTGATCCTCGCGCTTGAATTCAACTCCAGCCGGATCAAAATAATATACTTTTCCGCCGTTTCTAAAGCGTACTCCGATTACCTTTATCATTTAGATTCTCCTTTAATGCTAGTATAAGAAGCATAATGGTCAATTCGAAATTGACATTTGCATTTAATCGTTCTCTGGTCTCTGTAAGTGAATTAAAAATATTGTTGAGACCATTATATGAGCAGTTTTCTGCCTGCTCATGTATATCATAGGTGTCCTCTTTGAAAATAAGTAGAGAATCATCCATTGTTGCTTTATATAATAGCACATCTCTAAACCAAAGGGTTATTAAATCTAGCATTTGCTCAATAAAACCTTGGCTTTTTTTACTATCAGAGTCCTTTTTATCCTGATTGTTGTAATCCTTTATGGCGCTAACTTCAGCGGATATTTCTGCTTCGTCCATTTTTGCAGCCTTTTTTGCTATGGAAACAACCTTTGATTTTATTTCCTGAAATTCATCGCTAGAGGCTAGCTCTATGGCCTTTCCTAGATTGCCCTGGGCAAAGGATGCCACCATTTCAGATTGGTAATCCACAATGTGGTACTTTTCCTGTAAGGTGCGTTTTATTAGCTCTGTATCGATGGTTTTCATTTGAATTGTGACACATCTGGATAGAATTGTCTGCAAGAATGAATTATGATTTGTTGTTAACAAAATGATAATTGCGTAAGCTGGAGGCTCCTCGATTGTTTTAAGCAATGCGTTCTGAGCCTGAGGGTTCATCCTCTCAGCTTCGTCAACTATATAGACTTTATATTTGCTACTATATGGCTTTATTTCGATGTCGTTATTTATCTGCTCTCTAACTACATCTACACCGATATTAGCTTTTCCTGCCTCACGTTTTACATAAATAATATCTGGATTATTATGACTTTCAGCCTGCTTGCAGGAATGACACTCCCCACAGGAATCCTCCCCTGGGTTTTCACACTGCAGCATTTTTGCAAAGGCCTCTGCAAGCATCATCTTGCCAGAGCCCTTCTCTCCGCTGAATATATATGCGTGGCTTGTACTGCCCTTTTTTATGGCATTTTTCAGGAGATTTTTGGCGTCCTCCTGTCCAATTATTTCACTAAAATTCATTTATTCTCCAAACATCTTAGGTGGCTATATCTAACAATAGTCCTCTAATCTCTCCCACCTTATTCAAAATATCTATATGATCCTTTTCATCCTGAACTAAGGCTGTTGCCAATTCGTCCATTTTTTCGTCTACTAATTTGATCATGCCGTAAACTCTGTGTCGTCCTCTTCGATCCAGGAAATTTTCACGTGAAAATTTGTGGGAACGATTTACAACCTCGTTTAAAAAATCCTTTACCAGGCCACGATATCTTTTCATATCTCGAATATCCATGTGCTCCGATAAAAGCTTTCCCTGCACAGAAATATCGTTCAAAAGCGTGGTGAGCTTTTGCTGTAAATCTGCATCATCAATAGCGCTGGCAAGGGTGAATTTAAATGTGTCATCCACTGGCGCCTTTGCCTGAGTTTGCTCTGTTTGTTGTACTTGACTTACATCGTTTACTCTAATATCCATAGACTTTACCTACCATTTATAAAAGCGGCGATATTTTCACAAGTTATCTTTCTGTCATCATCATTATTAAATACGTTGTTGACTCCGGCAGCCTCGAGATTTTCCTGCGAAAAATCCTGCTGATCTGCTAAAAATCTTCTACACATTTCTTCGTATTTTGGATGCTCCTGCTTGCGCTCTCTTTTCAAGGCTCTCTCCAAGCGGATTCCATCATCTACTTCTATATATATCGGAATAACCTTGTCTTTGCCGTAGTAATCTCTGATTTTTACAAAGCTTTCAACGGTACCGATTATTAAATAATCGTGGTTATTTATATCTACTTTTCCATCATCTACAGTGAAATAAAACCATGGTCCATGCACTGTATTATATTCACGAATCTCTATAACCTTTCCAGATGCTAGAAGCTTATCCTTTTCTTCAAGGGATACAAAATTGTACTCCTCACCTGGCTTTTCATTACTTCTGATTGGTCTTGTTGTATATGAAACAATTGTTTTTAGTTCTAAATCATCTCTTTCAAGAATTTCCTTGAATATTGTGTCCTTACCTGATGAGCTCTTGCCCATTATGCAATATATACTTCCCATAAATTCCTCTTTAACATTTGATATTTCAAGTATAATTCACCGCGCATTAATTGACAACGGAGATACTGTCTTCATTTACCCCTGTAACATGTATTCCTTCTGATTTTGCGGCGGCAATCACCTCAAGAGCCTCCTTGGTTATCTCTTCTCCAGGCACCACAATCGGTGCTCCAGGTGGATACAAACAAACCATTGTTGCTGAAATCTCTCCCACAGATTCCTTTAGATCAACTAGCTTTTCCTCACCTGACTTTGCCTCAAAAATTTCCATTTTTCTTTTGGGAATCAGGCTTTTGTATGGAATGTCGATATTTCCTGCATTTAAGCCTTGGTCGATTTCTTTTAAAGCCTTTTTTAATCTTTCAAAGCCTTCTTTTGAGTCCATTATACTGGTCATTGCTATGACATAGGCAAAGCTAGCCATTTCTGTCTCGATTTTATATTTTTCTCGAAGAATTTTTGCCAACATTGTCCCTGTAATATTTGTGGTTTTTGTGGATAAAATTAGCTTTCCCATGTCCATTTTATCTATGTTATCCACAAGCAATTTTATATGATTTAATTCTCCACAAAAAGTCCTGAAATTATGTAGGTTTTCCACATATTCTGTAAATAAAGCTGTGGAGTTTTCTAAGATATCTACACAGTCGCTCACTGAATTCATCAATACGTAGGAAGGTGAGCTGGTTTCAAATATATCAAGGGCAGCTCTTATTCTTCTGCTGTCCACATTATTTCCTTTTTTATGAAGTAACGCTGTTTGAGTAAGTGCTGGCAAGGTCTTGTGAAGGCTTTGTATTGTAATATCAGCATACTCTACTGCAGAGCCTGGAAAATGCTCATCAAACCCCAGATGTGCTCCATGGGCCTGATCCACAATAAGAATCACATTATTCTCATGGCATAAGTCAGCAATACTGTGGATATCTGCCAGCCTTCCCTCATAGGTTGGGGATATTATCACCATAGCTGCCGGATTATATTTTTCTATAGCATACTTAACTTCATCTAATGAGCATGGATTATAGATTCCATACTCATCAATCTCAGGATACAAATACTCTATTTTTAAATGTCTAAGCATTGCTGCATTATAAACACTTTTATGGGCATTTCTAGGAATAATTATTGTATCCCCTTCTTTTGTAGAAGCATAAATTGCAGCTAAATTACCTACTGTAGAGCCTCCAACTAAAATATAGCTTTCATCACTGCCATATAAATTCTTTATGCGGTCCTGATCCTCTGCAATAGCACCCTCAGGATCATGCAAATCATCTACACCTTCAACCTCTGTCATATCGATAGAATACTCGTTTTTTGCTATTCTTCTTTTATGACCTGGCATATGGAACGGATAAATATTTTCTTTTTTATACTCTTCTAAGGTTTTATTTAAATTCATATAATCTCAAATTTCTTCTTTTATTTTTAGTTGACTATTTATATAATAGTGTATATTTTCAGGAGGAAGTTATGACAAAAAATTTAGTTATTCTATGCGGTGGCGATAGCTCACGTATGGGTACTTTAAAAGCCTTATTGCCTTTTGAAGACAAAACAATGGTTGAATATGTTTACGATAAATTCAGTCCTCATTTCGACAAGGTATACCTCTCTGTAAATGAGCGCGGAGACTTTGCCCATTTAGGACTTGATGCTCAGGAAATCCCTGATATTTATCGAAATGCCGGTCCAATAGGAGCCATAATGTCCAGCCTCACTATGATTTCTGGAGATAGAGCCTTTTTTATGTCCGTTGAGACTCCTTTTATGGACCCTGCTATCGCTGATTATTTATATGAACAATCATATAATTACGATATTTGCTCTTATAAATTTCCAAATTCCTTTGGCGAACCAGTTTGCCACGTATACAACAAGCGTTGCATAGGTGCCATTGCCAAATGTATTTGGAACAAGAACGTAACAAACAGTGCTCTTATGTACAAGTGCTACACTAATTTAATCGATACTGATATTATACCTAGCCTGTCACCTATTTCTGAGGAACAGCAGCTTTACAAGGTAAACAACCGCGATTCCTACTATTATGCACTTTTTTCCATATTAAAGCACAATTTTGTTTGCTAATTTCAGTCTAAAAATCTTTTTAAACCAGGCATCCAATCACCAAGGAAGATCATATCCTTTTCCATGGTGTCCCAGATTGGAGTCAAAAATTTAACTATACAGTTCATAGTGTCCGGCCAAGATGGGTCGGACCTTTTTTTCTGCCTAAGCTCCACCTTCCACTTCTTTTTCATGTAGGTGTAATCCACGTAGCTTTTTAAAAGATTCATTCTAGCAGAATCAATTGTTATCCCTCTTTCCACTAGAATTTTCCTTAATCTATCATTTACCTTACGACCATTTATTGGATAACGTGATAAGATTTCA
The DNA here is from genome assembly GCA_024693775.1 of Pseudobutyrivibrio sp. Taxonomy (GTDB): domain Bacteria; phylum Bacillota; class Clostridia; order Lachnospirales; family Lachnospiraceae; genus Pseudobutyrivibrio. The sequence continues at coordinate 19,484 of JAILKL010000077.1, read as the reverse complement.
TAGGCTATATAATAATGGTCCATGTCGTTAATAAGCTCTAGCTTATCTATTATTTCCACTAAATGAATGACTAGCTCTTCCTCCCCTGTGTTCATCAGGTATTTCACCCTTTGATTTGAATACATGGTTAGCTTTAACTCTGCCATTTGATTATCTTGTGCACCTAAATGCTTTCGCATACTGATGGTTATAGGCACATACATTTCGTCGCAGCTAATTTTCAGCTTAATAGTGCCCTCTTCCACCTGGCCTTTTACAATAAGTGCCTCCTTGGCCCCACCAGCGATAATCTCCTTTAGAATATCTCGCATGAATAGAACCGCCATTTTTTCATCAATATCCTTGATATATTCGTAGCAAATCTCATCTACGCAAATATCCCTGTAGATATCTGGAGAAAACATATTTCCATTTGTCAAATACAGCTCGTTACAATATTTGCCATTACTAATAATTTCTATGATTGCTTCACACACAGCCGCCGACAAAAGGTTTGAAAATGGTATATTCAATTCCTCTGATTTTTGTTTTACGCTGTTTTTATTAATCATTACAACCACACACCAATCATTGTCTGCACTTTTTTCAACACCTTACGTTCCTTAGCATATTCCATCAACTTTGCCACATCCTTATTTTCATCCATTATGTAGCTTAGTACGCCTTGCTTAAAGTGGTCGCGATTCATTTTTTCCTGGTACTTTAAAACATCACAAATCAATCGTTCCTTTGTGTATATTTTCATTCTACCACCAGCAAAGTCTGTTTCTGTTACACCTAGCTCCATAACCTCTGGCTCGGTATAATATGGCTCAACAATTGGATAATCAATCTTGAATCTTGATTTGCTGGTATTTTTATTTATGGCAATACTCCACTTGTATGGACGGTCCTTTAGATAACCATAGGCAAAAAGAGCCGACTCCATGGTTAGTATTCCATCCTCTCCATATAGCTTTAAAATCCACTGCTCTTCTGTGCATTCAAAGTATTTAGTGGTGTAATAGCCGCTTTTTACACGTATTAGATAACCCTCTTCTACAAATTTCAGGACTCGCCTGTAATCCACTCCTAGAGCTTCAATTTCACTAGTTTTAATCAATCCACCGCCGGCTTCCACCAAGTCATTAATCTGTTCTAGCTGGTACTGCTTTTTTTCGTCTCTTGAGAATAAGCTTTCCATTTTTTCCACTCCTATATCAGTTGCGAGGTTATTTTCTTCATTATCCCATTCTAATTATTTACTGTCAAATTGTTGATGGCTGGCATAGCCCATGTTTAAAGCATTCTTATACTAAAACAGGAATGCTTTATTGGTCCTTATGTACATATATTTTTCACTATAAGTGTCCTATAATCATATTAGAACGTAATTTAATGTCTTTTGGAGGGTATTATGTCTGGGGAAACAATGGGTTTGAAAAAAAATCCTTCACGTAAGGAATGTGAAGCTATTATTAAAAAAATTCTTATGACAGAGGTATTAGAGCGCGGTACAAATGAGCATTTTAAAACCGCTGCCGATTTTATGAACTATTTTCAATCGCTATATCCTGCTAGCGATAGTTTGACAAAGCAGGTGCAACGAGCCGTAAAAGCTCTTGGAATGCCAAAGGATGAGCGTGGATATTTTATAATAAATAAAACTGCTGCTCAGCTGGAACAAGACAAAGAAATAGCATTTCTCTTAACAAAAACAAATGCCAGCTTATGTCCGCTTGAAGAATATGAATCCGTATTTTTAAAATGCTCTACTAAATACAAGGATTATCTGTATCAGCTTTTATCTGAATCTGATACATTTGCTGACAAGATTATCACCATGTTAAATACTTCAAACGGCATTATATTGTACACGAATAATAAACATCAGCTAGAAATTTTATTAAATAGTCTGATAAATAGATAATCTGTTTGTGGTTTTAATAAAATTATTTCTCGGTCTATAAATTTAAAAAAGACAATCTATATTTATTAGATTGTCTTTTTGTTTTTATATATGTCGTTTTAATTGATTTTTTAATAAAAATATGTCTTTTTATCTACGTCTACGGCGCTTTCCATTATTTCTAATAATTGTCATACTGTTCTTTCCTTTTCTAGGATGCTTATCCATAAATCTATGCTTGTATAACAATATCTCGCTAGACTTACTTCTAATATATAAACCAATGATTACTATGATAAGTATGATTAATAATACTAAGCCAATCTTTGGGTAATCAATCTGGATATATTCTTTTCCGCTACCTCCCTTATCTTCAGGAATATTATCAAATGGGTAGCTTTCTGTTTGAGCGTTTGTAAATAAAAGGTTCGCATAGCCGATATTTCGACCTGCGTATGTGTATGTAAGCTTTCCTACCACTGATGGATCATTTTCATCCTTACAAGCCTCTACCGTGGATTTTACGTCTAGTACACTAGCAGTCTTTGGTAAAACTATAATTCCATCATTATCGATTTTTATAAGGTCTGTATTCTCACTTAAAAGTCCTGTGACATTTGTGTCATCCTCCGATATTGATGCAAATTCAGAAACATTTACAGTTGAGAAATTATCAAAGCAATATTCAAACAGATTTGTTGTGTCATAATATTGTTGCTTTGTATCATCCTTCATTACCACGCAAATAAGGGTCATTCCATCCTTTTTTGCATAGGTTACAAGTGTTGCACCTGCAACCACTGTGTATCCGGTTTTTCCACCCATACAGTAGTCATAAAGGTATTGATTGGTCTTATAATAATGAAGCATACAGTGGTGATTATTTAATGGTGTAGGATCTGAATGCTTGTTTGTGGCTGGGATAGTGTAATTCTTTGTACCAACTATTTCTGCAAACTTTGGAATAGCATATGCTGCACGAGCTATCAATGCCATATCATGAGCGCTAGTCCAGTGGTTTTCATCAGGAAGACCATTTGTATTGTTGAAATGAGTATTAGTACATCCTAGCTCCTTTGCCTTTGCATTCATCATGTCAACGAAGGAATCTACATCACCTGCGACATGCTCTCCAAGGGCATATGCACACTCATTTGCTGATTCTAACATCATTCCGTACAATGTCTGCTCTACGGTCATCTCCTCGCCTACATCACGGGCAATACTAGATGATCCTAGCTCTGTACCATATACAGCGTCTGCCGAAAATGTAACTGTCTCATCCAATGAACAATTTTCCAAAACAATCAGCGCTGTCATTATCTTTGTTATACTGGCTGGATAATGTACATCATCCATATTTTTCTCATATAATATAGAGCCTGTTTCCTGCTCCATAATAATGGCTGATTCTGCTGTAACATCAACTCCGCTTGGCCAATAATCCTCAGCCTTTACTGTCATTGAATTAAGTGAAAGTGTTGATGTTGCAACCATTGCAACTGTCAGTAGCTTTGCTACAAATCTATGTATTTTTTTCATTATATTTCTCTTCTTTATATCTTTCTTTTAATTTCCGTAATCTATAGTATAAACACTATTTTTAAATATTATCAACCGTTTCTATTAAAGTTTTTGACTTTTGGCTATTTAATCTGTAATATAGATTTGCTTTATCGAAATTGGAGGTATATATGAGATTAAGAAATATCCCAGGGGCTGGAGATGTTATTGAAAATAGCCCTTATAATATAGCTGATCCAAAATCCTTTAAGGGTCGCTACAAATCAGAAGTTTTCGGAAACGATAATGAGCTTCATATCGAAATAGGTATGGGTAAGGGGCAGTTCCTTACAACACTTGCCAAAAACAATCCTAATATTAATTACATCGGCATTGAAAGATACACTAGTGTTTTACTTAGAGCTGTACAAAAGGTTCAGGAAGAGGAAATTCCAAATCTCCGCTTCATCTGCTTTGATGCATCCGATATTATGGAAGTTTTTGCGCCAAACGAGGTTGATCGAATTTATCTTAACTTCTCTGATCCATGGCCAAAGGATAGACATGCAAAACGTAGACTTACATCTTCTACTTTCCTTAATAGATACAACGGTATCCTTACAAAGGAAGGTCATATCGAATTTAAAACTGATAATAGAGATTTATTTGATTTTTCAGTAGAAGAAATTGAAAGACATGCTCTTTGGCATATCGATGCCCTTACATACGACCTCCATAACGACTCAACTATGAACGAGGGCAATGTTATGACTGAATATGAAGAAAAGTTTTCTAGCCAGGGAAATCCTATTTGCAAGCTAATTTGTAGTAGATAATATGACTTTTTGTGGACTATAAAGTATTATTCCTATTTTTATAATTAATAATAAAACCACCCTGATATCTATTCATTTACTAGTTTTGGTATATGAATACTATCAAGGTGGTTTTTTGTTAAAAGATATAAAAAAAACACCAAGCAATGCTTGATGTTCACTAGTGCGCGATCAGGGGTTCGAACCCTGGACACCCTGATTAAGAGTCAGGTGCTCTGCCAGCTGAGCTAATCGCGCTCATTATTTACTTGCTGCCTCAGCAACAAAAAGAATTATATAACCTGTGGATTCTTTTTTCAAGCCTTTTTTTTAATTTTTTTACCTTTTTTCATAATTTTTTCACTATAATTATCTGATAATTCCGACATCTACTCTTTTACGTTTTATTTAGCTATAAATAAAGGGCACTCTTCTTTATATTAAGACGGGTGCCCCATAAATCTTTATTTATATACTAGCAAATAATTTCTCGATTTCTTCAGCTGACATTACTCTATTTGGATCTGACAAATCTACTCCAACATCAGGAATTGCCGCAGGTTCGGGCTCAGCTGCTGGCTCAGGTTCTGGAGCTGGCTCTGGCTCGGGTTCTGGAACTGGCTCCTCTGCTATAGGTTCCTCCACTGGTGTTTCCTCTGCTGGAGCTTCTTCTGCTATTGGTTCCTCTACCTGAAGCTCTTCTACTACAGGCTCCTCCACTGGTGTATCTATGTCTAGTCCTAAATCATCTATTACTTCTTCTGCTGGAGCCTCCTCTAAAGCTTCTTCTGCTACCGGTTCCTCTACCTGAAGCTCTTCTACTACAGGCTCCTCCACTGGTGTATCTATGTCTAGTCCTAAATCATCTATTACTTCTTCTTGTGCTTCTTCTGTTGACTCTTCTGCTGGAGCCTCCTCTAAAGCCTCTTCTGCAACTGATTCCTCTACCAGTAGCTCTTCTGCCTCTGGCTCCTCCACTGGTGTATCTATGTCTAGTCCTAAGTCATCTACTGCTTCTTCTGCCGGAGCTTCCTCTAAAGCTTCTTCTGCTACTGGTTCCTCTACCAGTAGCTCTTCTGTCTCTGGCTCCTCCACTGGTGTATCTATATCTAGTCCTAAGTCATCTACTGTTTCTTCTACTGGCAATTCCTCCATAGATACTTCAGCTGATAAATCAGGCATAGGTTCCTGTTCCATTGCAGGTTCTGGCGATGCTGTAGGCATTGTCATTTCTGGTTGTGCCATAGGCTGTGGTGCCACTTGCTGTTGCTGTGGCATCATTTGTGGCATTCCCATCATTTGAGGCATTGCCATCATCTGTACTGGCATTCCGTTTTGTATCTTATTTTCAATATTATTCAGTTGATTTGTTAATTGCTGTATTCTATTTTGCAGCTCGTCATTAGTCGATTTTAAAGCTGCTTGCTGTTTTTCAATTAACTCCGAATTACTATTTTCCAATTTTTCTTTAATAGTAAACAGCTGATTAATCAATTCATCATTTGAATTCATTAATGCATCTGTGTTCTCTTTGCTTCTAGAAATAGTAACCTTAGCTACAGCTTTTTGGGCATTAATAATATCCTCTGCTGGCAGTGAACTACTTTCTTCAATATTGCGTAGTCTTTCATCTAACTCATCAAAGCTCTTTTTAATGACGAGATATGAAGCCTTTTGAGCATTGTAAATATCTTCATATTTTTGATACTCAATGTCTTTGCTTTTCATCTGCATATCCAAAAGTGCACTTATAAAGAAAAACAAGGCCACAATCATTAAAAGTATTCCAACAGCCATAGCAATAAAATTGCTTTTATAATTAATCATGATATAAAATTCCATGATTATTAATATAGCAATTGCTATTCCTGATAATATTATCTGAATTTTATCTCTTGTTATTTCTGCTTGAATTCTTTTAGTATACTCGTCCATTTTGCCCCCTAGTCTTCCTTCTTATCAAATAAAGAAACCATATCCTGAGCAAAGGAAATTGGATATAGTTGTACCATAACAGAATCTATAAGTGTACCAATTTTTAAATTAAATGTTATTTTTACAAAATCGATTTCAGGTGATTCAAATAATTTTTCAAATATTTTTACACTCTCAACATCGATATTGTCTGTCTGTGGTGGAGAAATATCCACCATACGATTTAGCAGCTGTGACATTGAACTTGCAGCGCTTCCCATCATCTGATTCATAGCCTCAGATACTGCACTTAACTGAATCTCTCCGATTTCTCCGCTGGTATTAGTTCCATCTCCTCCCATCATAATATCTGCTATAATTTTGACGTCATTTTCTTTTAGGATAAGAACATTGCTTCCTGATAATCCCTTTACATAATTAATATGCACTAACACGCATACATTATGATAATCATCTAACGCCTCACTTTTTCTTATTAATTCTATATTTGGTGTTGTAATATCAACCTTTAAATTATTTAAAAGAGCACTCAACGATGTTGCCGAGCTTCCCATACTAATATTTGCAATTTCCCCTAAAGTATCCTGCTGTTCTTTTGTAAGTTTCTCTTCAGCCATAAAATACCGTCCTCCTAATAATATATTTTCTCCCGATTAAAAATCCTCCTCATATATTTCCGCATTTATTTTATTATAAAGCATCTAAAATTATTAGACTACTCATTCACTCCTTTGTATTTTACCTTAATATTGCGAATTTTGTGTGGTTTTATCTCACATTTATAAAAGATTATAAAAAAAAGAGCCCTTAAGGGCTCTAATATCGCGTTCCTAGCGCGATTCGAACGCGCGGCCTTCCGCTTAGGAGGCGGACGCTCTATCCAGCTGAGCTATAGGAACTCACCTGCGATTAATCGCAACTATTAGATTTTAATCTAAGAATTACAAAAAATCAACAGTTCCTTGCAGCCAAATACTTCCTTTGAATCTGCAGCCTACAGCTGGCATTCCATATAAATCTTTTTTATTTATACATACTTCTATTGGTACATCATTACTCTCAATAGTCATGACATACATCTCTTCCATTGTCAGATGATTTACCACTTCTTTGATCTCTATAATTTCACCTAAGACATCATATTTGTCACTCTCTATACCGTATGGCATAAAATAACTTGTAACAACACTAAGAATATCTTCACGCATTATTCTACGCGAAATCTTTTGATATAAATCGATTTCATCTATAGTGAGATTTTCCATGGCTTCTTCATCACCACCACGGGCCTGCTCAACTAATTCTATACGCTTGTCATAGTTAAGCTTTGCCTTGGTACGGCTCATTTCATTATCATATATTGGTAATATGATTTTAGCATCTGTTGAAAGACCTGCTAGAAGAATTCCATTTTGTTTTCCTTTTGAAATCTTTTTCCCTCTTCTAAGGTATTCGCCCATATTCTGAAGTTGGAAAATTAAATTCACGCCAAATTTTAATTCATCACACATTACATGATAATTTTCTTTATCTGACTGCTTTACTATATCAATCTCAGCATTTGAGGACAAAGTCTTACCGTAAAATGTAGGATAATAATAATCAAGAATAAACTGATCATTATCGTCATACATTCCACGTAATACTAATCCAATATTATCTGCGACCATATATCTTAGCTCTACAAACTGATTACCTTCAAAATCAATTGCTGATTCCTGGTAATCTGGTCTAAGAATAATTTCATCGATTAATTCTTTTAGACTATCTTTATTTAATTTACTAAATCCTATTGCTGATAAAAATTGATGCATTTACATTTCACCTAAAGCCTGCTGTAACGCCTGCTCTTCTTCCTCTGCAAGCTGTATTATAGAGTTACCATCAATGATTTCCTTAACGTATGTATAGCAGCCTTCTCTAGAATGCATTGCGTTAATAATAAATCCTGAATTCTTTTCATTTAAGAGACAAAGTGAAAAGCTAAGCTTTCCTCCCATCTCATTGAAAGCATCGTACTTTACTAAGCCAATTTTCTGGAAGCAATCCTTCATTGTTTTAGTAATTGTATCGATATTTCTTTCGTTGCTGGCATTAGCCTCGATTAACTCATCGATTTGCTCTAGTCTATATACTAATGTATCCTCAAGAGATTTTGCATCATTGCCCTGCATAAAAATCTTGTATCTCTTTTTTAGTTTTGACATCTGAACGATGAAAACTATTAATAAAATCACTAGGATTAAAACTAAAGCTGCTAGTCCTATTACAATATAATCTGTGCTAATTCCTAAGTATTGCTGTATCATTATTGCTCCTATCGAACGTATGTTTTATTTTATTGTTTCTAGTAAATCAACAATTCTGTTAAGCTCTTCCTGTGTATAATATTCGATTTCTAACTTTCCAGTCTTGTTATCCTTTGCATTAATATATACTTTTGTACCAAGTACACCCTTTAATCTTTCCTGTGTCTCCTGGTAAACGACAAGTAACTGTGGATCAATTTCCTGACCCTTTGTCTTTTTATTATCTGCCTTTTCGTTTACAAGCTTCTTTACTTCACGCTCTACATCACGAACTGACATCTTTTCATCAAATGCTCTTTCAGCAAATTCATATTGCTTATCTAAATCAGTAATGGCTAACATTGCTCTGGCATGACCTGTACTGATTTTATCATCAATAATCATTTCCTGAACTCGCTTGTCTAACTTTAATAAACGTATTGCATTGGTTACTGTGGCTCTACTCTTAGATACACGTTCTGCAACCTCATCCTGCTTTAAACTAAACTCATCTATTAAACGTCTATAAGCCAATGCTTCTTCAATTGGATTAAGCTGCTCTCTTTGAATATTATCAATAAGAGAAATCTCAATAAATTCCTGCTCTGTTAAATGCTTGATGATAACTGGAACTTTCTTGAGACCAGCCATTCTAGCTGCTCTCCATCTTCTCTCACCACCGATAATCTCATAGTAAGAATCTCTATCCTGTACAAGAAGTGGAGTAAGGATTCCATGCTGCTTGATAGAATCTGCTAACTCTGATAAAGCATCTTCATCAAAATGCTTTCTAGGCTGCTGCTTATTAGGCTCAACCTTATTAATATCTACCTCTACTGGTGCGCCATCTTCATGTGGATTTGCTGAAACAACTCCTTCGTTCTTATTAACAATAAGAGAATCTAATCCCTTACCTAATCCTCCCTTTTTCGCTGCCATATTATATATCCTTTCTTCCAATAATTTCTTTTGCTAAATTACGATAGCTTTCTGATCCTGTAGACTTTGGATCATATAGGTTAATTGGAAGTCCATGAGATGGAGCTTCTGCTAATCTTACATTTCTAGGTATAATTGTCTTATACACTGTAGCATTAAGATTATTCTTTACTGTATCAACTACATCTGAAGCAAGGTTTGTTCTTGCATCATACATAGTAAATACTACTCCATCGATTTTTAATTTTGAATTAAGTCTCTCCTGAACTAAATCAATTGTATGAATTAACTGGCTGATTCCTTCTAGTGCGTAGTACTCACACTGAATTGGTACAAGCACTGAATCTGCTGTTGTCATTGCATTTATTGTTAACATGTTTAATGAAGGAGGGCAATCAATTATTACATAATCGAAATCATCCTTTACATAATCAACTGCATTTCTGAGAATATATTCTTTTTCATTTATTCCTAGAAGCTCAATTTCTGCTCCAGCTAAATCTACATTTGATGGAATAATTGTTAGATTAGGAATATTTTCTACAGTATACATACATTCTTTGATACTGCACTCATCAAGTACTAGATCATAAACAGTGTTTTCTACTGAATCCTTATCTAAGCCGAGACCACTTGTTGCATTTCCCTGAGGATCAGTGTCGATAACTAATACCTTCTTTCCTGCTTCTGCTAAGCATGCTGAAAGATTAATTGTAGTAGTTGTTTTACCAACGCCACCCTTTTGATTGGCAATTGCTATTACTCTCTTCATTTTATCTCCCTCTTTATGTATATTTTTCTTTCTGACTCTTAAAATTATACCATTGAGACGTACTCAATTCTACTAAGATTTTTTACTAATTATCTGTGTTTTTTCTTATAAGTTACTATATATAGACTAGTTTTTAGTAAATAAAAATGTTTCACGTGAAACATTTTTATTATAAAACAGCAATATATAGAAGTTGAAAGAAATTTCCTTCTACCATATTTTGTGTTTTATATGAGGGATAGCCTCACAATGTTTCACGTGAAACATTCCTAAATATAGTTTAGCAATATTTACAACGTAGAAATTACATTTTCCAATTCGATTTGAGCCCTTTGAGGATCAAGTAAAATTAAGCTTTTTACGTTATTTAGTTTTGTTATTAAATCATCATTAGCTGCTGAAGACTGAGGTCTTTGCTCAACCATCTCATTATTAGAATTAGGTTTGTTTACAACTGCTGTATTTGTAAGTAAAGCATTTATTTCAACCAGTCGTGATTCATAAAACTTCATATTTTCATTCTTTTTATCATACTGGATTTTCAAATCTTCAAGATTATTTCTTACTTCAGCTGCTTTTTCATTATTTTTAGCATTAACATTTCTAGGAGTAAATTCTTTAAAATATGAATCATTAGACTCCTCTAATACAGTTAAGAATTTGGTTTCTTCTTTTATCTTAGTATCAAGTAAATCTAAATCTTCTTTTAATTGAATCTTTTCACTAATTAGTTCTTCTTGATATTTACGTAAGAAGTCATTTACCATATATTATCCCCCATAAAAGATTATGACTTATTGTAACGATTTCTGTTTCATGTGAAACTAATCATATATTATTTAAGTGGTTCTTTACTAGGTGTACCTGCTTTTCTTGGATAAGCTTTTGGTGTATTTTTCTTTTTATCAATAATAACAAATGATCGATTAATATCTGTATCAGGTAAAGTAAAATAAATAGGAGTATTCATACTGCCACCTAATTTCTTAATAGCATTACCAGAGTTAGCAATTTCTTCTTTAATATCACCAGACTTAAAACTGATAAAATATCCATCTATTTTTACTAATGGTAAACAATACTCTGATAATGTAGCTATATTTGCAACAGCACGTGAAACGACTAAATCAAACTGTTCTCTATATAGTTTATTTCTACCAGCTTCCTCTGCTCTAGCATGGATTAAGGTTACATTATTAAGACCTAATGCATCAACAACATCCTGCAAAAACTTAATACGTTTGTTTAATGAATCAATCAACGTAAACTGAAGTTTTGGATATGCAATAGCCATTGGGATACCTGGAAAACCAGCACCTGTTCCTAAATCACATACTGTATTAACATCCTTTGGTAATACCTTACAAATAGATAAGCTATCAGCAAAGTGTTTAACTATAACCTCATCGAACTCAGTAATAGCAGTAAGATTCATAACCTTATTTTTCTCTACTAATAATTCATAAAACTTATCTAGTTGATTTAATTGATGATCATCTAGTGAAAAATCCCACTGTGAAAGTGTATCAATTAAATAGCTATAATTTCTCTCCATAAAACTCCTTAATCAACATTATTATAAAGTTGAGTATTATTTATTACTTTTATATGTTTCTAAATAAACAAGTAAAACTGATATATCTGCTGGACTAACACCTGATATACGCGATGCCTGACCTATATTTGCAGGACGAAGCTTTGTAAGCTTTTGTCTAGCTTCAATACGTAAAGACGATACATCATCATAATCAATATCCGAAGGAATAAGCTTTGTCTCAAGCTTTTTAAACTGTGCTACTTGTTTTGCCTGTCTAGTAAGATATCCTTCATATTTAATATAGATATTTACCTCTTCTCTTACCTCATCAGAAAGATTAGGTCTTTCTGGATCAATAGGTGCGAGCTTATCATAATCAAGCTCTGGTCTTCTAATAAGGTCAACTAACTTTATACCATTGGAAAGTGGAATACTTCCATATGACTCTAAAAGCTCTTGAACTTCTTTTCTAGCACCGATGTTAATTTCTTTAAGTCTTGCTACCTCTTCTTCTATTAAACGCTCCTTTTCAACAACATGTTCATAGCGTTCCTTAGGCAAAAGACCAACCTCGTAACCGATTTTAGAGAGGCGAATATCTGCATTATCCTGTCTTAATAGTAGTCTATACTCTGCTCTAGAAGTCATCATACGATAAGGCTCTTTTGTCTCCTTTGTCACAAGATCATCTACAAGCACGCCAATATATGAATTAGAACGATCTAAAATCATTGGCTCTTTATTAAGTAATTTCAATGCAGCATTTATACCAGCAACAAGGCCCTGTGCCGCAGCTTCCTCATATCCACTACTTCCATTAAACTGACCAGCAGCAAATAATCCATCGATATCTTTAAACTCCAAAGAAGCCTTTAATTGAGTAGCATTAATACAATCATACTCTATAGCATAAGCATTACGAACTATTTTACAGTTTTCAAGTCCAGGAACTGTATGATACATATCGTACTGTACATCCTCTGGCATTGAAGAGCTCATACCACCAATATACATTTCGTTTGTATTAAGGCCCTCAGGCTCTACAAAAAGCTGATGACGATTTTTATCAGCAAATCTAACTACCTTATCCTCAATACTTGGACAGTATCTAGGTCCAGTACCTTCAATAACACCAGAATACATAGGTGATCTATCAAGATTAGCACGGATAATCTCATGTGTTTTTTCATTAGTATATGTAAGATAGCAAGGAACCTGCTCGATTTGAACATCATCTCTATTAGTACTAAATGAAAATGGTATAACTGGATTGTCTCCTAATTGAATTTCCATCTTAGAATAATCAATAGATCTACCATCAATTCTAGCCGGAGTACCGGTTTTAAAGCGGTTCATTTCTACATTATTAGCGAGTAATGAATCAGTAAGATGATTTGCAGCCTTTAATCCATTTGGGCCAGTATGTTCAATAACATCTCCATATAAACATCTAGCTCTAAGATATGTACCTGTACAAATTACTACAGCTTTACAGTGATAAGTGGCACCAGAAAGTGTTTTAACACCAGCTACCTTATTATCTTCAATAATTAATTCTGTAACCTCTGCCTGTCTAAGAGTAAGATTATCAGTTTCCTGCATAACCTTTCTCATTCTCATTGAATATGCTGCCTTGTCAGCCTGTGCTCTAAGTGAATGTACAGCTGGCCCCTTAGATGAATTAAGCATCTTAGACTGAATGAATGTATGATCAATATTGATACCCATTTCACCACCAAGTGCATCTAATTCTCTTACCAAATGGCCTTTAGAACTACCACCAATGTTAGGATTACATGGCATCAATGCAACAGAATCCATACTAACAGTAAAACAAATAGTATTTAAACCCATACGCGCTGCAGCAAGCGCGGCCTCACAACCTGCATGGCCAGCACCAACAACAACTATATCATAAACTTCTTCAACGCGGTTCATTTCAAACTCCTTAATAAAACATAATAAACACGTATATTAAACAAATTATTTTCCCATACAGAAGGTAGAGAAAATCTTATTTGCTAAATCATCATCAATAGTTTCACCTGTAATTTCACCTAAAAATCTATATGCATCTAATAAATCAATAGAAAAGAAATCCTCTGGCATCATATTATCGATTGAAGTCAAAACATTTGTAAGACTAGCTTTTGTATTCGTTAAAGACGCAGCCTGTCTTGAATTAGTAATGTACAAGGTATCATCGGAATGGATATTTCCACTGAAAAACATATCGCTAATAGTAGACTCTAATGTCTTTAAACCATCTAAACTTACAGAAGAGAAGGAAACAACAGTTTTTCCATATTTTTTGTATATTTCTTCCTCGCTAATAGCAGATACAAGGTCAGATTTATTAAGCAATATAATTACCTTTTTATCTAAAATCTTATTAATAATAAACTCATCATCCTGATCTAAAGGTCTAGAAGAATCTATAACAAATAAAATTAAATCTGCATCATCAATGGAATCAATAGCCTTATCAACACCTATCTTTTCGACTATATCATCAGTTTGGCGAATGCCAGCTGTATCAATAATATTAAGACTAACACCATTTATAGTAATCTGCTCTTCAAGAGTATCACGAGTTGTGCCAGGAATATCTGTTACAATTGCACGCTCTCTTCTAGATAAGGTATTTAAAAGAGAAGATTTTCCAGCATTAGGCTTTCCTAAAATTAAAGTATTGATACCTTCTTTAAGAATATGTCCTGAATTAAATGATTCAATAAGATTATTTACAGTATCTATCAATCCCTCTACTTTTATTTTTAACTCTTCAGGATATCCAGTAAGATCATAATGCTCAGGATCATCTAATGCAGATTCAATAAAAGCAGTCTCATATAAAATCTTGTCTCTTAACTCTACAATAATTTTATTTAAAGAACCTGATAGCTGTTTAATGGAATTTTTCATAGCCATTTCTGAACTAGAAGAGATTAAATCCATAACAGACTCAGCTTCTGATAAATCTATACGACCATTCAAAAAAGCTCTTTTGGTAAATTCACCAGGCTCTGCAATACGTGCACCTGCTGCTACCAATAGAGATAAAACCTTTTTTAATACTAAAACACCACCATGACAATCTATTTCAATTACATCCTCTGTAGTATAGCTTCTTGGTCCTTTCATAATTAAAACAAGAACCTCATCAACTATTTCAGTGCCAGACATAATATGACCATATTGAATGGTATGTGTCTCACAATCTTTTAATTTAGTCTTTCCTTTGAAAATAGTATCAACAATAGAAATAGAATCATCTCCACTAACCCTGATGATTCCTATTCCTGAACTATTCATAGATGTTGCTATAGCGCAAATAGTATCTGAATGGTACAAAATAAACCTCCATACTCTCTTAATCCAGTATTACATTTCCATACTATGAAATATACTACAAGACAAAGAGAAGGGTTAGTCTAAAAATATAAGACTAACCCTAAAAAATCAATAACTATTTCTTAAGAGTAATAACAACGTAGCGGTATGGCTCTTCTCCCTCTGAATGAGTGCTAACATTATTATCATTCTGAAGTGCAGAATGAATAATGCGTCTCTCATAAGGATTCATAGCCTCAAGAGTAACTGACTTCTTAGTTCTCTTAACCTTGCTAGCCATATTACGGGCAAGATTTTCAAGAGTCTCTTTTCTACGACGTCTATAATCTTCAGTGTCGATTTTTACTCTAGTATAATTTTCAGAAGAACGATTTACAGCAAGATTTGTAAGATACTGAAGTGAATCAAGTGTCTGACCTCTCTTACCAATAAGAACACCCATCTCTGGGCCAGCTAAATCAATATCAAGTGTATTATCTTCTTCGTTAATATTCATTGAAATATTAACCTCAAGCTGCATAGCTTCGAATACACCCTTTAAAAATTCATTAGCAACTTCCTTTGGATCCTCATCTGCAGAAATACAAACCTTGATAACTGCATCCTTTGAACCAATTCCTAAAAATCCAGAGCTACCTTCTTCAACTACTTCATATTTAATCTGGTCAGAAGTAACACCAAGAGAAACTGTAGCGTTTGTTAAAGCATCATCCACAGTTTTACCAACAAACTCTTTAAATTCCATTATTTAATTCCCCCTTATTTATTGTTACGCTCATTGAAATCTTTAACAAGATTTGCCTTTGAAGCTAATGAACCACCGTTTGCTTTAGATCTATATTCTTCAGCCTTCTTTAAAGCATCAGTGCTATCAACATTTACATTAGCCTTATCAGACATTGATTTTGTGCTCATACGAGCAGCCTCATAAATCTGTGCCTGACGAATACCACGTTTTTCAGCCTTTGCAGCTGCTTTTTCTTTGTTGCTTTCTATAATGCTATCAAGGTCAATCTTCTCAAAATGCTTGTTTAAGAAATACTGCTGAGCCACACGAATAACACCACCGACAATCCAGTAGAATACAAGACCAACTGGAACAGAGAATGCAATGAATAATGACATAAGAGGCATCATAAGGTTCATTGTCTTCATCTGCTGTGCCATCTGATCAGACTGTCCATCTGTAGCTGTAGGCATAAGCTTAATTGTAGCAAGCTGTGATAAATAAGAAAGAACTGGAATCAATAAAGCTGCAATAATAAGACCGTAGCTCTTTGCATCCCAACCTGTCTTAATAATATTCATAGGTGTATCAGAAATATTAAGAACAAATAAGTAATTAATGTGCTCAAGCTTTGCAACAACAGTGTCTACAGAAGATGCTAAATTAGGGAAGCTATCTGTGATATGCTGCCAACCTGACTCTGGTAACTTATATAAAACATCAACAATAAAGTTCTTAATAGCACTAGTATCTGTAACAGTAAAATCAGGAGCCTGCTGTAATCTAACACCACTATTTGTGTAGATTTCTGTCATCTTATCAGCAAAGCCATCTGTTGCAACGATACCATTAACAAGCTCTGTAAAAATACCTTTTACAGAATCGATGTATGCAGGAACATTATAGAATACACGATAAAGTGCAAGAAGGATAGGCATCTGAATAAGCATATATACACAGCTACCTGTAGGCGAAATACCGTATTTATCGTATAAAGCCTGTGTTTCTTCCTGCTGAGCCTGCATAGAAGCCTGGTCTCTCTTACCCTTGTATTTGTCCTGAATAACTCTCATTTCAGGCTGCATCTTACGTGTAAGAACAGCAAACTTCTGCTGTTTATAAGTAAGAGGAAACATACAAACATAAATAAGAACAGTAAATACTAAAATAGTAACAGCTATATTTTCGATGCCAATGCTAGCAAGGAAAATATAAATTTTGTCCATACACCATCCAAGAACCTGAGCAATAGGTCCTAAAATGGAGCCGCCGTAAGCAGTTAAAAAAAGTCCACTCAATGTAAAACCTCCAGTTATTAAGGAACAGGATCAAACCCACCATGTGAAAAGGGATTACACCTCATTATTCTCCACAAAGCTAATCCTCCACCTTTAATTGCACCGTACTTCTGAACTGCCTCTAAACCATATGCAGAACAAGTAGGACAATATGGACATTTAGTTGTCTTAAGTGGAGATAAATATTTTTGATAAAATCTAATTAAAAAAATAAGAAGCTTCTTCATCATAATAGAAACCCAATTCCAATTATTTACGAGTTACCTTTTGAAGATTTGCAAGATGGAGTAAAGATTTTTGAATCTCAGCGAAAGTAGCAGAAGCCGAATTCTCCCTTGCAACGACTACAATGTCTAAACCACTATTAAACATCTCTTCATTTAGTCTATAACTTTCTCTTATCAGTCTCGTCAAATGATGCCTAACTACCGAATTTCCAACCTTTTTACTCACAGAAATTCCAATACGATTTCGATCTGTATTATTATGGTAAACGTACATTACTAACTGTCTATTAGCTTTGGATACACCTCTTCTATAGACTTTTACAAAATCATTATTCTTTTTTAATGACTCACTAAATTCCATAATAATAAATTTCCTTTAAATAGAAAGAAAGACCACATGGTCTGTGGCCTAAGCTGATAAACATCTTGTTATGTATATATACCATAATAATACAGATCGAAATCGTATTGGAATTTCTGTTAGTAAAAAGGTTGGAAATTCGGTAGTTAGGCATCATTTGACGAGACTGATAAGAGAAAGTTATAGACTTAATGAAGAGATGTTTAATAGTGGTTTAGACATTGTAGTCGTTGTAAGAGAAGCTGCAGCATCTGCTAATTTCGAAGAAATACAAAATTCATTACTTCATCTTGCAAATCTTCATAGGGTAACTCGTAAATAATTGGAATTGGGTTTCTGTTATGTTGAAAAAGTTATTTATATTTTTAATTAGATTTTATCAAAAATATATTTCTCCAATGAAAACAACCAAGTGTCCTTATTGTCCATCATGTTCAAATTACGGTCTCCAGGCCGTTCAAAAATATGGTGCAATTAAAGGTGGTGGGCTTGCTCTTTGGAGAATAATCCGTTGTAATCCTTTTTCACATGGAGGTTATGATCCAGTTCCATAACAACTGGAGGTTTTACATTGAGCGACATTTTATTAACCGCTTATAACGGTTCCATTCTTGGTCCTATTGCGAAGGTTCTTGGATGGTTTATGGATAAGATTTATATTCTCCTTGCCGCAATTGGTATCGAAAATATAGCTCTTACAATTATTATATTTACTTTCTTTATTTATATTTGTATGTTTCCTCTTACATATAAACAGCAAAAGTTTGCTGTTCTTACACGTAAGATGCAGCCTGAGATGAAGGCTATTCAGGATAGATATAAAGGAAAGAAAGACCAGGCTTCTATGCAAAAGCAGCAGGAAGAAACACAGGCACTTTATGATAAATACGGTATTTCACCTACTGGTAGCTGTGTTTATATGTTAATCCAGATGCCTATCTTATTTGCACTTTATAGAGTTTTCTATAATGTTCCTGCTTACATTTTATCTGTAAAAAACATCTTTACAGAATTAGTTAATGGCATTATGGCAACTGATGGATTTGCTGATAAAATGCAGACTATCTATGATAATGCTAATTTAAAGACAGTAGTAGTTGATTTTACATCAACTGATACTACAGCTGTTTCTAATAATATTATTGATGTTCTTTATAAGTTACCAACTACAGGTTGGGATGCAGTTAACAGTGCTTTCCCACAGTTAGCTAATTCTGTAGATGCTGTTGTTGCTAAACTTGAGAAGATTAATTACTTATTAGTATTAAATATTTCCGATACTCCACTTAATCTTATTAAGTCTGCATGGGCTGATAATAAGAATTTCGGAATTATTATCTGTGCTTTACTTATACCAGTATTTTCTTATTTATCACAGATGGCAAATATCAAGCTCACACCTCAGTCAACTGAGGGACAGTCAGAGCAGATGGCTCAACAGATGAAGACAATGAATCTTATGATGCCACTTATGTCATTATTTATTGCTTTTACTGTACCTGTTGGTCTTGGTTTATATTGGATTGCTGGTGCCGTTGTACGTATAATTCAGCAATACTTCTTAAATAAGCATTTTGAAAAAATTGACCTTGAAAGCATTATTGAAAGAAACAAAGAAAAAGCTGCAGCAAAAGCTGAAAAACGTGGCATTCGCCAGGCACAGATTTATGAAGCTGCTCGCATGAATACTAAGTATGCTTCTATGGCTGATAAAGCAAACTTAGTTCAAAATGATGCTGATGCTCTTAAGAAAGCTGATGAGTTAAGAGCTAATGCAAACAAGGGCTCTCTTGCTTCAAAAGCTAATCTCGTTAAAGATTTTAACGAAATGAACAACAAA
>JAILKL010000058.1 GCA_024693775.1 Pseudobutyrivibrio sp. | reverse complement strand
AGCAAGAGAAATAGGATATGGCATTAATTCTTCGGTTTCGTTTGTGGCGTAACCAAACATCATGCCCTGATCACCAGCACCTGTATCTAGGTCATCTGTAAGTGATCCTTCCTTTGCCTCAAGAGCCTTGTCAACACCCATAGCAATGTCTGCGGATTGTTGATCAAGAGCGACCATAACAGCGCAAGAATTTCCATCGATGCCTTTCTTTCCATCGTCATAACCGATTTCAAGAAGAGTCTTGCGAACAATAGCTGGAACATCGAGCTTTGCCTTTGTAGTGATCTCACCTGTAACAAGTACGAAACCTGTACAAGAAGCAGTCTCACAAGCAACACGGCTCATAGGATCTTCAGCTAAACAAGCATCAAGGATGGCATCAGATACGGCATCACATACCTTATCTGGATGGCCTTCTGTTACTGACTCTGAAGTAAAAAGTAACTTTTCCATTGTTTAACTCTCTTTCTATTATGAAAAAAAATTTGTGCCTAGAACTATTTCTAAGCGTACCTCAGTATACTATTGTCTATACCATTCTAGCAATATACATTGAAAAAAGTTTGTCTAAACATACAATAAAAAATTTAGAATAGTAACAATTTTTTCACTGATGGTTCATCTTATTGAAAAAAATAGGCTCTATAATTGAACTATATTATGATGAGGTAAATGTATGGTAAAACTATCAGTTTCTGAGCTAAAGCCCGGCATGATTGTTGCTGAACCAATAATTACAAAGCGTGGACAGTCAATTTCCAAAGAAGGTACTGAGCTCACAAATCAACTAATTGCAAAACTAACCTTTTATAAAATTGAAGAAGTCTGTGTAGAAGACACAAAGACAGCGCCTGTTGACGAGGTGGACTTTGACGAAAAGCCTGTCGAGGCCAAGGAAACTGTTAGCTCCCAAATAACCTACACGCAAAGATTAAAGGCTTCACCTGATTTCCAAAAATTTCAGACAGATTATGCCTTGAATTTGTCATACCTAAAGGAAAATTTTGAGGCAATCATTGCGGGAATGGGTGCAGATTGCACAGAAATGCTATTAGAAAACACAGAGCCACTTTACAAATCAAAAACCGCACTAGAGCTTTTTGATATGCTGGCAAATATGCATACCTTGGAAGATCCTATATATGCGCACTCTATAAATGTTGCAATTATTGCTCGTTCTATTGGAAAATGGCTAAAGTATCCTCGCGAAGATTTAGATACTCTTACTGTTTGCGGGCTTTTACATGACATCGGTAAGACTCAGGTCCCAGATGAAATATTAAATAAGCCTGGTAAATATACTGATGAAGAACGTGATATTATGCGATCACATCCAAAGCTTGGCGCAAAGATACTAAAGGGCAAAGGATTTGATTCAAGGGTAATTTCTGCAGCCTTACAGCACCATGAAAGAGCTGATGGCAGTGGCTATCCTCGTGGACTTACAGATGATGAGATCGATGAATTTGCCAGTATTATAGCTATTGCCGATGCATATGATGGAATGACCTGCGCCAGATCTCACAGAGAACCTATGTGTTCATTCCAGGTTATTGAAGAATTTGAAAATGAAGGTCTAAAGAAATTCCATACAAAATATATTTTGACCTTCCTAGAAAGAATTGCAAACACCTACAATAACAGTAGAATCATTTTAAATAATGCAAAAACCGGCCGAGTGGTTTACATTAACAAAAGCAACCTGTCTCGCCCGGTTATACAATTAGATAGTGGCGAAATATTGAATCTCGCCGACAGCAAAAGTGCTGGTTTATTCATCAAAGCTATTCTCTAATAGCTCATTAATTCTATCCTTTAGGCCTGAATATCTGCGGGCCTGAGAGGTATTATCCACCATTGAATAAAATACATCTGCGTCGCCTACCAGGGTGACGCATTTTTTTGCTCTGGTAATGGCTGTATACAAAATATTTCTATTCATCAGCATTCGTGGGCCGTCCATAACTGGCATAACTACAGCCGGATATTCCGAACCCTGAGATTTATGAATGGTAATGGCATATGCAAGTTCCAATTCATCAAGGCCTGCAAAAGGATAAACTACCTTTTTATTTTCATCAAAGATAACTGTAATAGACTTTGACCAATCATTGATATCAGTGATAATACCCACATCGCCGTTGAAAATACCTACTCCTTTTTCCACAGTAATGCCATATTTACCTTCAATCTCCCATTCCATTTGATAGTTATTGCGAATCTGCATGACCTTATCTCCCTCTCGGAAAATACGGGTATCTCCATGCCATTCCTTTTTATCCTTGCTTTCAGGGTTTAGATACTGCTGCAAAATCGTATTCAGTCTCTCTACACCTATAAGACCTTTTCTAGTAGGTGTCAGCACCTGTATTTCGCTGATGCCAGCATCAACATACTTTGGCATCTTATCTCTTACAAGAGTCAGCATAACGCTAATGATAGTATCAGCATCATTTCTCTTTAAGAAAAAGAAATCCTTTGATTTGTTGTCCAAAACCACATGCTCACCCTGATGAATCTTATGGGCATTTACAACAATATCGCTCTCCTGCGCCTGTCTAAAAATCTTGTTTAGGGTGACGCTACAAAAACGCTCAGAGCCAAGCAAATCCTTTAAAACATTTCCAGGGCCTACGCTAGGTAGCTGGTGAACATCACCTACGAGAATCAATCTGGTACCTACATTTATAGCCTTTAAAAGAGAATACATCAGGCTGACATCTACCATGGACATCTCGTCTATGATAATGACATCTGTCTCCAGTGGATTTTCTTCGTTTCTATCAAATCTGGCAAATGAAGCAGCGTCGTCATCATCATCTATCTTTCCAGAAACCTCTAGCATACGATGGATGGTTCTTGCCTCATAGCCTGTGGCCTCGCTCATTCTCTTTGCCGCACGTCCCGTAGGCGCAGCCAAGAAAATATCATATCCCTGATTTTCAAAAAGCTTGATCATGGTGGTGATGGTTGTGGTTTTTCCAGTACCTGGACCACCAGTTAAAATAAATAAGCCGTGGCAGGCAGCCATCTTTACCGCTTGCTTTTGCAGCTCATCAAGCTCTATTTTTTCGTCTAGCTCAATCTGGCGGATAACCTTGTCCAAATCCTGCTCGTCAGTCTTGTATTTTACATCAAGTTCATTGAGCATTCCTGCAATGGATTCCTCCATGCGGTAAAATGCCTTTGAATAAACCTGTCTGCTGCCATCGGCCGCCTTTTTCATGATAATACGTCTATCCATAGACAAATTCATAATCTGAGCCTCTACAGTGGCTGGGTCTACCTTTAACATATCCACCGACATACGCTCTAATGTATCTATAGGCAAATATGTATGCCCCATACCAGCGCCCTGGGAGAGCACATACATAATTCCACTTTTTACTCGAAACTCCGAATCAACCTTTATTCCAACCTGAGTGGCAATTTCATCTGCTGTTTTAAAACCCACACCTGGGATATCATCTGCCAGCTTATAAGGATTGCTTTGGAAAATATTATAAATTTCGTTGCCGAAGCGATTATATATTTTGATTGCCAGATTTCCGTGTATACCGTATTTATCCATAAAAATCATAGCATTACGAATATCCTTTGCACCCACAATCTGGTCGGAAATTTCCATGGCTCTGTTTAGGGAAATGCCCTTTACCTCGGCCAGTCGCTCAGGCTCATCCTCTATGATATTAAAGGTGTCCGCGCCAAATTTTTTAACAATGCGAGCTGCAAGCTTTGGACCAAGTCCCTTTATAGCTCCGGAGCCCAAATATCTCTCCATAGATAGCTCATCCGCAGGTGCCACAACATCATAACTACTCACCTTTAGCTGACGTCCATAGGTAGGATGCTCTGTGTAATCGCCGCGCACAGTCAGATTTTCTCCCTCTCCAATAACAGGAAAAAGACCGACACAAGTTATCAGCTCATGGTCGGCCACAAAATCCATAACTGTATAGCCATTATCTGCATTTCTAAAAATTATACTTTCTACGTAACCTGTTAATTCTTCCATGCTAAATATAATACCATAATTACTGCATTCCTTACGTATTTTTTTACACTCACAAAGCCAGGCTAAGGACAAAAAAAGGCAGAATCCCCCTTGGAGAATCCTGCCTTTAAAATATTGAATTTTATGCTAACACCTGAGTAACGGTGGTGGAATTTGTATCAGCAATCTCGTCTGAAACAACCTCGGCATCTAAATCTGTGTTCTCGTTGGTTGGCGAGGTGGTGCCTGTGATACCGTAATTGCGCATGATTTGCTGTACAAAGTCATCCGTTACGCTGTCTCCTAGCTGATCTACCAGCTGTGATGCGATTTCTGTAATGGCGCTATCCATGTAAAGATCTTTGTACATAGACATTGTGTCATCTTCATCATCATCGCTGGTAAAGGTTTCTTTCATCTGCTTTATGACTTGTTCCATCATAAAGGTTTCAAAGCTTTTAACAGCTTCTGTGATTTCTTCTTCCGAAGAATCTGAATTGATTTTTCCTACTGCTGCACTTGTAGCATTTGCAGTAGCGCTAGCCGACTGCGTTGCGTAGCTTGTTTGTAAGTAATTGTTTAATGCATCCATTTTCTTTTATCCCCCTGTAATGGACCAGCTTCATCCGCAGGCTATGGTCCATCAAGCTTTTTAGCTATGCTCCGCATAGCCATTTCCTTTATCTCTTAAGGTTATTTGCCTGTTCCAACATGGTGTCAGAGGTGGTAATAGCCTTTGAGTTCATTTCGTATGCACGCTGTGCAATTATTAGATTTACCATTTCATCAGCTACATTTACATTTGAGCCCTCAAGATAATTTTGATAAATTGCACTTCGGATTACACCCTGTGTATTCCATTCACCCATTGGCTCTCCTGATGCATCTGACTCATCGTATAGATTTTCACCTATTTTTTCCAAACCAACCCTGTTTGTGAATTGATATAATGCGATGGACTGGCCTGTTTCTGTATAGGTGCCGTCGGCGTTTTGAATAGAAATAACGCCTGTTTCTGGATTTACTGCAAATCCCTTTTCTACAGTCTTTGGGACTTTGATTGGCTGACCAGCCTGATCTAGCACCTGATATCCCTCAGCTGTTGTGAGAACTTTTTCATCGGCATTATTTAATGCCCATCCAAAGTTACCATTTCTTGTATAATGAACTTCATCGCCGTCCTGGACTGCAAAGAAGCCCGCTCCACTAATAAACATTGCTGTTACACTATCGTTTGCCATCTGATTTCCTTGAGTAAAATTGGCATTGATAGATGCAACCCTGGTTCCTAATCCCACCTGGGCGCTGGTTGGCTTTGTCTCGCCTTCGCCATTGGTACTTGTGGATTCGAGTGTTTGATATAGAAGAGTCTTGAACTGTGTGTTCTGAGACTTATATGCTGTGGTATTTACGTTTGCTAAGTTGTTTGCGATTGTATCAACCTGTGTCTGCTGGCCCTTCATACCTGAAGCTGCCGACCATAATGAACGTACCATATACTGCCCTCCTGATTATTCTCCCGTTTTTCTTATGAAAAACATAATCTATACTCTACCTACTGTATTTACGGTTTTATCAAGGGTTGAATCCTCTGCCTGAATCATCTTCTGTCCTGCTTCGTAGGCTCTGGCAATGGTAATCATGCTAACCATTTCATCTACTACAGATACATTGGATGCCTCCAGACATCCCTGTTCTACAGATGCTTCTGATTCAATGATTTCTCCACCATCTATCAAATCATATAGATTCTCGCCATATTTATTAATGTAATCATAATTGGCAATATCAATTATTCCAAGGGTATCAACATCCTCATTGTTCTGGCGAATAGTTCCATCTGCTGCAACTGAAAACTCCATGTTTGGATCCACCTGCACATAATAATCTTCACCAGTCTGTGAGTTCAAAGCGCCCTCTTCATTCAATACATAATCTCCATCGGAGGTTCTTAAATAACCATCTCTATCAACTGTGAAAGCTCCATCTCTTGTATATTTAATGGATGTCTCTCCAGCCTTGTTGGTAAAAGCTATGGCAAAAAATCCTTTACCAGTCAGAGCCATGTCTGTGCTCTTATCTGTAATCTGTAGAGCGCCCTGATCCCAATTTGTATATGTCTCGCCAACCTTAACGCCATATACTATAGAACCAATCTGCTCTGGTCGATTTCCTGGTGCGGATGTATCTTTTATTTTAATGGCCAATCTTTCGTCAAATGCCTGGGCAACTAAAGCCTCTTTTTTATATCCTGTGGTAGCCGAATTTGCCAGGTTATTTGTCATAACGTCCATTCTCTTTTGTTCGTTAATCATGCCTGTAAAGGCTGTATACAAACCTTTTACCATATGCTTCCCCCTTAGGAAATTGTGACTAATAAATACTATCCAATTTCTATTTCGGACACATGTTTAACAAAATTAACCCCTTTTTATAAAAAATATTGATTTTTTTATTTTTGTGTATAAAAAAAGACCAACGGCTAATACCGTTGGCCTGTATGTTTGAATTTAGTCTCCTGCAAGAAGCTCTACGTAACGACCTGTTCCGATAGCTACGCAAGTCATAGCCTCGTCAGCTGTCATTGTGTTGATACCTGTGCGGTCCTCGATAAGCTCCTCAAGACCACGAAGTAATGCACCACCACCTGTAAGTACGATACCTCTGTCTGCAACATCGGCTGCAAGCTCTGGTGGAGTCTTCTCAAGTACTGAGTGAACAGCCTCGATAATCTGCATTGTAGACTCCTTTAAAGCCTCCTCTGTCTCCTCAGAAGATACTGTGATAGTCTTTGGAAGACCTGATACAAGGTTACGTCCTCTGACATCCATAGTCTCTGCCTCACCAAGTGGATAGCAACGACCAATCTTTATCTTTATATCCTCGGCTGTACGCTCACCGATAAGAAGGTTGTGCTTCTTTCTCATGTAACGAACGATAGCCTCATCAAAATCATCACCAGCAATCTTTATAGATGTGCTAACTACTGAGCTACCAAGTGAGATAACAGCGATATCTGCTGTACCACCACCGATATCTACGATCATGTTTCCTACTGGAAGTGAGATGTCGATACCTGCACCGATAGCTGCTGCGATAGGCTCCTCGATGATAGAAACCTCACGAGCTCCTGCTGCAAATGCTGCATCCTCTACTGCACGCTTCTCAACCTCTGTAGCTCCTGAAGGAACACATACAGAAATACGAGGCTTACGGTAGCTCTTTTTACCCATAGCCTTCTGAACGAAGTACTTGATCATTTTTTCTGTAACTGAATAATCCGAAATAACGCCCTGACGAAGAGGACGAACTGCAACGATGTTTCCAGGTGTACGTCCAATCATAAGACGTGCCTCCTCACCGATTGCCTTTATTTTATTTGTATCTCTATCAAAGGCTACAACTGAAGGCTCCTTTAAAACGACGCCTTTTCCCTTTGCGTAAACCAATATGCTAGCTGTACCTAAATCAATTCCGATATCTGATGCTGCCATGATAATTTCCTTTCCAATTCTATGTATTATGATATTGCCCAAATGGACACATTTACTCATTTTTAGTCTATAAAGTATTATATACGAATATGATTAACTTTCAAGCCAAAATCCCTTTTTTAATAAGAAGTTAATAATAATTTAATGCTATAAACCTCTTGATTTATGCACATTTTAATGCATGCCAAAAGAAAAAGGTACCTAGTCTCCTAGGCACCTTCTAGCTTCTTTTTCTTATGAATTTTTTTCGTCTCGTACATCCTTTCATCGGCAATGTTAATTAACTTTTCCAAACTATTGACCTTTGAATATAAACTCATACCTGTGGATGTGCATATCTTAATATTTGTGTCGTCCACCATCTTTATATTTCCGATTGCCACATTGATGTCGGATATCAAATCATCAATTTCTGATTTGTCTTTAAACTGATGAAGGATGACAAATTCATCTCCGCCATATCTTATGATTACACTACTTTCAGCAGCAATTATCTTTAGAGCACGGCACACTTCTTTTAATACCTTGTCACCTACACCATGGCCATACATGTCGTTAATAAGCTTGAAATCGTCGATATCTACCATTATCATGGCAAAATCTGTTCTGTCGATTTCGTACTGATCCATGTATTTGGCAATAATATCATTAAAGCCTCTCTTGTTATACACGCCTGTGAGCTCGTCTGTTATAGAAAGCTCCTTTAGGTCATTTTGAGTTTCAAGATCATCGGTAACATCCACAAAATATCCCATAAGGCCTACTATCTCGTTGTTTAAATATAGAGGCTGCTTTGATGCTCTAATCTTACGTATCTCTCCATGAACTATGCACTCTCCAGGTACATTTTTTGTACTCTTACCCAGCTCTATTACCCTTAGCTCATCCTTTTTAAAGGCTTCAGGATTAATATGCCAGCCCATGTCCTCATCATTTTTGCCCAAAATCTCATCGACTGATTCAAAGCCATAGTAGTCTAAGAACATTTTGTTGGCACCGATAAATCGACGATTGATATCCTTCCAGAAAATACCAAATGGCAAGGAATCTATAATCTCGCCAAGCTTTGTCTTTTCGATATAATCCTTGTTATTAGTATTCTTTTGATATCGCTCGTTGAGGATTTCTTCTGTTTCCTTGTCACATGGAATTACACAGCTCATAACCAACTCGTTGTTATGTAGGTATGATAGTGTAAGTCTGACTATCTTCCACATGTATTTTCCATGGGAATTCATGATTCTGAAATATCCAACAAGCACGGATTCACCACTCATTTTAAATCTCTCACGCATGGTGTTGAGATCCATAAATCTTGCGAATTTTTCTTTATCATCCTTATATATCTTTGTATCTAATAGCAGCTTTAGCACTTCATTAGCTGTTCCATCTTTAAAGTAGACATGGTTTGAGCTATTGTCTAAATACAAGTTTTCAAAATAATCCCCATCAAGTCCAAAGAGGTCGATGCATTCAAAGAATGAGAATATCTGTCTACTAGAAGCGTTTATTCTCTGCTCCCAATCCTCGATGGTATATCTCTTGTCCACACGCAGCGACATGATATAAGCATCGCTATCCATTGCTTCATTATATGAAATGTGAGCTACACGATGATTTATGACATAGCCCATGAAAATATAATCCATGGTAGCTGTTGACTCGTTTAGCTTGCATTCATGGCACAATTCAAGGAATCTGCGACCATAGTCTGTGCCTGTTGAAAAATAACTATTCTCTACATAGTCAGGATTCATCTCTTTCATAAGAAGATCGTAGGATGAATTTGTATTAAGTAGTGAAATGTGGCCATTTTTTTCTTCTATTACTGCCAGTGGTAGGCTTGCCTTGTATATTCCTCTGTTTATATTGTGCAGAGGATTTTGGCCTAGGATATCCACCTTTCCTATTTCATCATAGTATTCGCGCTCCTCGAGGCTTTCAAATGCACGATTATTTGTCTCCAAATATTTGTAGCATTCCAAATATTTCATAGGACGACTAATGAAAAAACCCTGTAGCTTTTCACAGCCAATGCTCTTTAAATATTCGTACTGCTCCTTTGTCTCTACTCCTTCTGCAAGAGTGTGAATTCCCAGCTCCTTCACCATTGATATGACATTGTTTAATACTACCTTGCTCTTTTCGTTGGTATCAAAGTCGCTGAGGAAATTCATGTCGATTTTGACCATATCAAAATCAAAGTTTTTCAAAAGATTTAATGATGAAAAGCCACTGCCAAAATCGTCCATCCAAACCTCGTAGCCCAGGTCTCTAAATTCTTCAACCTTTTCATTTATGAAATTTGGGTCCTTCATTACGATGCTCTCTGTGATTTCAAAGTGCATCATATCTGCTGGGACATTATATTTCTTTCTAATGGCTTCAACTTCGTTTACTAAATCTAGTAATTCAAAATCTATACGAGATAGATTGATTGATACAGGCTCTGTATTACCTCTTTCATTCATTATTTTTTGATAATCTTTTGCTACGCTTTCAATAATGCATTTATCCAGCTTATGAATAAGTCTGGTTTCCTCTAGGACGCTGATAAATTCATTTGGATAAATCATTCCCTGCTCTGGGTCAATCCATCTAACCAGAGTCTCCCAACCACAGACCTTTCCTGTCAAGGAGCGGACTATTGGCTGATAATATGGCTGAATATAGCCTTTTTCAATAGCCATGTCCAGATTATCTAAGATAAACTGGCGACGTTTAATTTTTCCACCCATTTCTGGATTGTAAAAGGCAAAAGGAATGTCATAGCAGTTCTTTATGCTAATACATGCAGTTTTGGCCTTGTCCACACATTTGTTGATGTCCTCGTTATTATCCTGAGGCACATACAAGCCGGCCTTTATTTCAACATTTGTTTTCTTTTTTAAATTTCTAATCTGGGTGTGAATATCTTTGATTTTTGCCACCAAGCCTATGGTGCTGGCGCAGGCAACAAAATGATCATCATGAAGACGAGCAGCTAGTTCAGTATCTAGGGTTTCCTTTATTATCTTTGCAACATCTGCTAGAAGTTTATCACCCTCACTATAGCCAAAATTGTCATTGAAGATTTTAAAGTTTTCGATGTCAAAATACGCAATGGCATAGCTTCTATCGTGACCAGCGCATTCCTTAATATTATTTTGGGCAAAATTATAAAAGGTCTCTCTATCTGAAAGACCTAGTAATCCATCTATTTCACTTGTTTTTGGATTAAAATTCTCCATAGTCGGTTACGCCCCTCATATATTTTATTTGAGGATAACACTTATTTGTGAAATTTTAATGTGAAAACAATAAAAAAACCGACGCCTAAGCGTCGGTGTAATATTCGGGGAGTGCGACCAAAGTTACCCTTGGTCGCTGAGTTATGAAAAATTTGGTATTAGCTTTTCGCTAGTACGTTAAGTAATATAACGTGCTTATGTGATGGTTATGTGAACAAATTGTTAATTCGTGAAAAAACTTTGTATTATTAGACTAGTTTCCTGTTTTTGAGTAAAAGCTTTTTCTCAAACATTATCTGTTCGAGAAAGAATTCCCTAAATTATTTTAGTTTTTTATAAATAATCTTTTAGGTATTGTCCTGTGTAGCTCTTTTTAACCTTCACAATTTCCTCTGGAGTGCCCTCAGCGATAACTGTACCACCTCGATCTCCTCCATCTGGACCCATATCAATAATATAATCAGCACACTTTATAACATCCAGGTTGTGTTCGATAACAACTACTGTGTTTCCAGAGTCTGAAAGCTTTCTCATGATTTCCACAAGCTTATTTACATCGTCAAAATGAAGACCTGTGGTAGGCTCATCCAGAATGTAAATAGTCTTTCCTGTGGCACGGCGTGAAAGCTCTGTAGCTAGCTTGATACGCTGGGCCTCACCACCTGAAAGTGTGGTGCTAGGCTGTCCTAATTTGATATATCCCAATCCTACGTCATATAGGCTCTGAATCTTGTTAAGGATGCTTGGCACATTCTTGAAGAATTCGCAGGCCTCCTCTACTGTCATGTCTAGAACATCATAGATGGTCTTTCCCTTATAATGCACCTCTAGGGTCTCGCGGTTATATCTCTTTCCGCCGCAGACCTCACATGGCACGTAAACATCTGGAAGGAAATGCATCTCGATTTTGATAATACCATCACCGGAGCATGCTTCGCATCGGCCTCCCTTTACATTGAAGGAGAATCTGCCCTTTTTGTATCCGCGCTCCTTTGCCTCTGTTGTACCTGCAAAAAGGTCTCTGATGAGGTCAAATACGCCTGTATATGTGGCAGGGTTTGATCTAGGAGTACGTCCGATAGGTGACTGGTCGATATCAATTACCTTATCAAGCACCTCTGTACCTAAGATATCATCATGCTTTCCAGATACCTTTCTGGCACGGTTTAATCTTTTTGCCAAATCCTTGTATAAAATCTCGTTTACAAGTGAGCTCTTTCCAGATCCAGACACACCTGTTACTACAGTCATGATTCCTGTAGGGATTTTAACATCGATATTTTTAAGGTTGTGCTCTCTGGCACCTTTGATGGTCAACCAGCCCTTTGGCTCGCGGCGCTCCTTTGGAACAGGGATGCATAGCTTTCCGCTAAGGTACTGACCTGTGATGGAATTTGGATTGGCCATGATTTCCTCAGGTGTACCAGCTGCTATTACTTCTCCACCATCCTTGCCGGCGCGAGGTCCGATATCCACAAGATAATCTGCAGCTTTCATGGTATCTGCATCATGCTCTACTACAATAAGAGTATTGCCCAGATCACGAAGTCCCTTTAGAGATGCCAAAAGCTTGTCATTATCCTTCTGGTGCAAGCCTATAGATGGCTCGTCAAGAATGTAGGCAACACCTACCAGACCAGAGCCAATTTGTGTAGCTAGTCTAATACGCTGAGCCTCACCACCTGAAAGTGTGGCTGTGGCACGGCTAAGTGTAAGATAATCTAATCCTACATCCACCATGAATTTAAGTCGTGCACGAATTTCCTTTAATACGACAGCACCAATCTTTTTCTGCTGTTCAGTGAGCTTTAGCTGATCCATAATGTCGTAAAGCTCATGAACAGGATACTGTGTCATTTCAAATATATTTTTATCGTCGATGGTAACGGCGAGACTTTCCTTCTTTAGACGCTGGCCATGGCAGCATGGACAGTCGCTATAGAACATAAACTCCTCGTACTCTTTTTTCTGATTTTCTGAGAATGTCTCCTTGTATCGACGATTTACATTTTCGATTAAGCCCTCAAAAACTGTAGGATAAATTCCTCTACCACGCTGTCCTTCATAGTGAACATCCACTGATTTATCAAAACCATGGATAAACATATGACGAATCTTTTCTGGCAGCTCCTTGTATGGAGTGTCTAGGGAGAATTTGTATTCCTTTGCAAGGGCCTCAAGCAATGCATGGGCAAAGCTTGTGGACTTGTTTGATGACTGCCAACCCATAACCTGCACGCAGCCTTCATTAAATGAAAGGCTCTTGTCAGGAATCATAAGGTCCTCGTCAAACTCCATTTTATAACCTAAACCAAAGCACTCTGGGCAGGCACCAAATGGGTTGTTGAAAGAAAAGCTACGAGGCTCCACCTCATCAATACTGATACCGCAATCTGGACATGAAAATCCTTCAGAGAACTTGATCTGCTCTCCATCAATAACGTCCACAATCATAAGACCATCTGCAAGCTTTAATACTGCTTCGATGGAATCGGTCAAACGCTTTTCGATGCCCTCCTTTATTACAAGTCTATCTACTACGATTTCGATATTGTGCTTGATGTTTTTATCTAGCTTTATCTCCTCTGTAAGGTCATAGACATTTCCATCTACATTTACACGAACGTAGCCAGATTTCTTGGCCTTTTCAAAAAGCTTTTCGTGGGTACCCTTTCGGCCTCTGACTACTGGTGCAAGAAGCTGAATCTTTGTACGCTCAGGAAGAGCCATGATGGCATCCACCATCTGATCAACTGTCTGCTTGCTGATAGGCTTTCCACAGTTTGGACAATGTGGAATACCGCATCTGGCATAGAGCAAACGCATGTAATCATAGATTTCTGTAACAGTACCAACTGTTGAACGTGGGTTGTGGTTGGTACTCTTTTGGTCGATGGAAATGGCTGGAGGCATTCCCTCCATATGCTCTACATTTGGCTTTTCCATCTGGCCTAAGAACTGGCGAGCATAGCTGGAAAGGGATTCCATATATCTACGCTGACCCTCGGCAAAAATTGTGTCAAAGGCCAGGGAAGATTTTCCTGAACCTGACAAACCTGTAAGGACAACGAACTCATCACGAGGTATGTCGATGCTGACATTTTTTAGGTTGTGCTCGTTGGCTCCTTTTATTTTTATGTATTTTCTTTCTTTCAATTTAATATCCTCTTACTTGTTGTATATCTTATGAACTAGTTCATTAAATAACTTAAATAAAAATATTTGCTTCGCAAATCCCTCATGTTGTTTGATGTCTCAAGTTTTTATTCTTATAAATTCATTTGCTCCGCAAATAAACAAGCATTCGGAATTTCTCCGAAATTCCTCATGTTGTTTGATGTCTCAAGAGAATTACTAATTCTTATAAATAAGAATTAGTAATTACTCTTCAGACATATTTATGAGCATATTTTTCAGCTCTACCATCTTGTCACGATACTCGGCGGCGGCCTCGAAGTTTAGCTCTGTAGCAGCCTTCTTCATCTTCTTTTGAACATCTGCAATAAGCTTTTCGAGCTCGTCACGGTTCATTTCCTCCGGATCCTTCTTGAATTGCATTTCCTTATGAGCGATTTCCTTAGAAATAGAAATGAGCTCACGGACAGATTTCTGAATAGTCTTTGGCGTGATGCCGTGCTCCTTGTTGTATGCCTTTTGGATTTCACGACGACGTTCTGTCTCTGATATGGCCTTTTCCATAGATTCTGTAATAGTATCTGCGTACATAATTACATGGCCTTCTGAATTTCGAGCTGCACGACCAATAGTCTGAATAAGCGAACGCTCACTACGAAGGAAGCCTTCCTTGTCCGCATCCAAAATTGCCACAAGAGTAATCTCCGGAATATCGAGACCCTCTCGCAACAGGTTGATACCAACAAGAACATCAAACACATCCAGTCGAAGGTCTCTGATAATCTCTGCTCTTTCCATGGTATCAATGTCGGAGTGCATGTATTTTACTCTAACTCCAAGCTCTGCCAAATAGTCTGTAAGATCCTCGGCCATACGCTTGGTAAGAGTGGTTATCATTACTTTATTTTTCTTTTCGACCTCTTTTTGGATTTCGTTGAAAAGGTCATCAATCTGGCCCTCAACAGGACGAACCTCCACCTCTGGATCAAGAAGTCCTGTAGGTCTGATTACCTGCTCAGTTCTAAGTAGCTCGTGCTCCTCCTCGTAGTCTCCAGGTGTGGCAGACACAAACATTATCTGGTCAATCTTTGATTCAAACTCTCCAAAATTGAGAGGTCTATTATCAAGTGCCGATGGCAATCTAAATCCATATTCAACCAGGGTCTTTTTTCGAGCCTGGTCACCGGCAAACATTCCTCTGACCTGAGGCAATGTGATATGACTCTCGTCTACGATAATAAGAAAATCATCATCAAAGTAATCGATTAGACACTTTGGTGGCTCGCCAGGCTGCTGGTTTGTCATGTGTCTACTGTAATTTTCAATACCAGAGCAAAACCCTGTCTCACGAAGCATCTCAATATCGAAATTGGTACGCTCCGCTATACGCTGAGCTTCGATAAGCTTGTCCTCTGATTTGAAATATTTAACTCTCTCATCCAATTCTGCCTCGATGCTAGCGCAGGCCGAATTGATTTTATCCTGAGGAATAACATAGTGACTGGCAGGGAATATGGCCACGTGCTCCAAATCTCTACGCACCTGTCCTGTCATGATTTCCGTTTCTGAGATTCTATCAATCTCGTCTCCGAAGAACTCAATACGCACACCATAATCACTAGTGTTTGCAGGAATCACTTCTATAGTATCTCCACGCACACGGAATGTACCGCGGTCAAAATCCATGTCATTTCTCATGTATTGAATATTGATAAGCTCATGGATGACATCATCTCTATCCTTCATATCTCCTGGGCGCAAACTAACCATCATGTTTTGGAAATCGTCTGGCTCACCGATACCATAAATACAAGAAACAGATGAAACTATGATTACGTCCTTTCTCTCAGAAAGCGATGCTGTAGCAGAAAGACGTAGCTTGTCTATCTCATCATTTATAGCAGAATCCTTTGCAATATAAGTATCAGTACTAGGCACATATGCCTCTGGCTGATAATAGTCGTAGTAAGATACGAAATACTCCACTGCGTTTTCAGGGAAGAATTCCTTGAACTCAGAGTATAGCTGTCCTGCCAATGTCTTGTTATGGGCAATAATTAATGTAGGTTTATTAAGTTTTTCAATTACGTTGGCCATGGTAAAGGTCTTTCCAGATCCAGTAACACCAAGAAGTGTTTGCATCTGATTTCCTTCCTTGAATCCTCTGACCAAATCCTCAATAGCCTGTGGCTGATCACCAGTAGGCTTGTATTCTGAATGTAATTTAAAATCCATACGGGCCCTCTAAATTTACAAATTAATATAAACTATTTTCTCTCTTAACCAGGTACTTTAAGAAAATGTTTGGTTCGATTGTTTCTTGTTATTGTCATATATGTTTATTATATATGCTTATTGTATGATTATATATTGTATTCAATTTTAATTGTGCACAATTTTTATATGAGAATTATAACATAGCGTGTCAATATGCGAAACATTTGTTCTATATTTGGGGGATAAATTTTATGGGATTTGATTTTGTTTTAAATTTTTATTTGTATTTGGTTTATTATTTATTTTCTATATGAATATATTTTTTAGCTTAGCGTTATAATTATTGACATTTTTGTTAATGGCCTTTATTATGTAACTCGCATGTAAACAGCAGCATGCTTTATTCTCATTCCGAGAATAAAATACCCACCACTTTTTAATTTAATATGTGACTAGTTCCTTACAGCACGGGATTTATGCCTAGTTTCCTTTTGGAGCGAGGGTTGATGATTGGCCTGGTGAGTTTTACCGGGGATTTATGCCTAGTTTCCTTTTGGAACGAGGGTTGATGATTGGCCTGGTGAATTTTATCCGGGATTTATGCCTATTCTCCTTTTGGAGCGAGGGTTGATGATTGGCCTGGTGAATTTTTCCGGGATTTATGCCTAGTTTCCTTTTGGAGCGAGGGTTGATGATTGGCCTGGTTAAGTTTTTTAGAAATATGTTTTGAATTCACTTAACTTGAAAATTGGCAATTAAGTTGAAAATAGCATTTTTATTTTTTAACTTAACAGCTTTTCAAATTGTATAAGTTGGATTTTGCAATTTTTTCAAAAAACTTAACTCGAAAATCGTCACTTAAGTTGAATTTCTAATTATTAATATTTCACTTAACTACCTTTTATAAGTCAGTTAAGTTTTTTCTTGATAATTTATTTTTAACTTAACTCGTAATTTTTTATATTAAGTTTTATTTCTAAAATAATTAATTCAACTTAACTCCAAATTTTTACTGTTAAGTTTTTTCAGATTTCGCAAAATACAACTTAACAATTTTTAAAGGCCGTTAAGTTTATTTTCATAAATGAGTGACTCAACTTAACTCGAGTTTTTACTGTTAAGTGAAAATCATAAACTCTTGAAAAAACTTAACTAATTATGCTCACATATTTAATTATGTTTACTATTTATTTTTTTTATGAAAAAGGAGGTATTATATGAACTCGAACGAGGTTCAAGTAATTGATAAGCTTATAAAAAGAGCTAGAACAGCATTAACGAAAGCCCCCAATGGGTCTATTCGCTTATGCTCAAGTAAAGGATATCCACGATTCTATTATTTTGAATCGTCAAATGACGATAAAGGCAAATATTTATCAGCAAACGATTTACCATTTATCACAGCCATATGCCAACGCGACTATAATGTTAAACTTATTGAGCGATTGGAATCACTTAAAAAACAAGCGCTTAAGGATATTCCATTTAATTTAAATAATGAAATTGACGAGGTTTATTT
The DNA here is from genome assembly GCA_024693775.1 of Pseudobutyrivibrio sp. Classification (GTDB taxonomy): domain Bacteria; phylum Bacillota; class Clostridia; order Lachnospirales; family Lachnospiraceae; genus Pseudobutyrivibrio. The sequence goes on along the minus strand of JAILKL010000058.1, from coordinate 1,888 downwards.
TGCCTTTAAACCTGGAAAGCAATCTGTTATAAAGCCTATTATTCCAACTATTAATGACTATATTAATGAATGGTACAATAATCATCCACAACAGCAAAATCCATTTCCCTTTGACTCGTATCTCATAACTAACAAAGGTGAAAAGGTACGATCTAAATCAGAAAAAATAATTGCTGATAAGCTTCTTGCTTTGGATATTCCATATGTTTATGAACCCGCAGTAATTATAAATAATACAGTCAAATACCCAGACTTTATCATCCTTAATAAACGCTTGAGAAAGACATTTTATTGGGAGCACTTTGGTTTGGCGGATGATGAGGGGTATTCTGAAAGCAATTTAGCCAAGCTAGCGGATTATGAGAAGAATGGGCTATTGATTGGGGAGGATGTCATTTGTAGTTTTGAAACAAAGGATACACCAATCAGCAGCAGTACCTTAGATAAAAAAATCATGACCCATCTTCAATAACATCATTTATAAATACAAAATTCCTGTAGACTTTTTTTAATAGAAAAGTTATTAATAAAAGACAGCAAAAAAGGAGACCTACGTGAAGTAGATCTCCTTTCTTAACCTTAAAGCACAAATAATTTTAAGAAGATTATATTTAATCATCTCTTTTAACAATCTTAAAAAATCAAGACAATCATGTCTTTATATAATTCTAGAATACTATTAACTAGTGATTTCTATATTACATATCAATATAATCCGAAGGTCTATCCTCCATAACAATGGCGCAAATGATGTAGGCTAAAATGCCGCATCCGCCAGCTAGTGTAAAGACAACCCAGATTAATCTTACAATAGTAGGATCGATGTCTAGGTATTCTCCTATACCACCGCATACGCCGGAGATTTTTTTATAATTACTTTTGTATAACTTTTTCATCAATTAACCTCATTTAAAATAAATCATCTAATACAGTATTTGAGACTTCTTTTATTAGAATCATCCCAACATACCTTTGAGACTCCTTTTATAAAGTCATCCCAAATTATTCCTCTGCAGGTGTCTCTACAATGAAATTTATCACATCAGCCTCTAAAATCTCATCATAGAACTCATCTAGTTTTGTACTATCTTCCTGGAGGCCATGCTCTCCTGTTTCTGCTGAATCATAATAATAGCTTTCATCTCCGGTGCCTTCTGCATAGGTTACCCATGCTGCTTCAGAATATGTTACCTTATTATCCTTTACTGTATTCTTGCAGACGAAATTGTTTGATCCGGTATAAAGCTTTCCATCTTTCATGGCTAATGGATATGCTGTTCCACCGCTGGCAACCTTTCCTATTTCTGTAGGAATCGTGTCGATATACGCATATACGGTAGCATCTATTGCAGCTAGGGTTCCATCGCCATTATCAAAGGTGCCACTACATACTAAAAGTACATCTGTACCATCAATATTTACATTGGCGTAGCCCATGCCTGGCTCTAATTTTTTGTCAACAATCTGTGTAAATGTATCGCAGTCGCTGATATCTAGGCTAGGTGCTATGTCATTTTCTGAGCCATCCTGTAATAAGAGCCATGAATCATTCTTCTCTACAACTTCTGTCTCATCAGATTCTTCTGAATCCTCATCCTCAATAATACCATTTTCAATTGTAGGCTTTGTACCTACATCTTCACCTGCCTTGTCGGTCGATGTCTCTGCACATCCTGTAAATAATGACAATGCCATTGCTAATACCACTACTAAACTTAATTCTTTTCTCATTTCCTCTCCTATGGTTTATAGTTTCTGAATATCTATTTTTCATAAACTATGACTTATTGCTGACCAAACAATGAAATTGTCAGCAATAATCCTGCTTTGCAGGACATGAAAATAGATAAACCTATTTTCATGGTATTTACGATTTCTGTTTTTCTGA
>JAILKL010000056.1 GCA_024693775.1 Pseudobutyrivibrio sp. | reverse complement strand
CATGCAATATAGCTCATGGCTACCTGCCAAGCTCTGATATCTATAATTGATACCTAGGATAGAATAAAAGGTATCCAAATATCCATCTGGTTCCTGGGCATCTGCAATTAAATCAATAACTTCCTTCGCCTGCTTTTCAAGCTCTGGATCCATCTTTTCTCTAAGCGAATATGCCACAGCCTCCAGCCATTTATAAACATCACTATCCTGGAAAGTCCATCCATAATGAGTTCCCTTAGTTCTGCCTGCTGCAATCTTAAAATTCTCTATTGCATGGCTTTTTTCACTAGGAATCCCTGCGTCATCTCTTTCCTTTTCAATGGTAATACCTGCTATATCATTTAGCACTCGCCACTGATAAGGAATCATTTCTTTCCTAACTAATTCTCTATATCTAGCCCAAAAGCTAGATGTAATTTTTATCTGCGACATTATGTCTCCCTTCAATACACTATTTTTATCCCTTAACTGCGCCAATCATAACACCCTTCTCAAAGTGCTTTTGTATGAATGGATACACGCATAGTATAGGCAATGTAGAAATAATAATAACTGCATATTTTACCTGATCTGCACTAGACTGGCCATAGCCACCCTGTACACCTCCACTACCGTTTAAGAATGCTTGATTTAATAATAATATTTCTCTTAACACTATCTGAAGTGGCGCATTATCTGCGTTTGAGTTATATATTAAAGCATTAAAATAATCGTTCCAATGACCAACTGCATAATACAAAAATAATACAGAAACCACAGGCTTAGATAATGGTAAAACTACCTGAAAGAAATATTTAAAATGACTACATCCATCAAGTATTGCAGCCTCATACAAATCCTCCGGTATGGAATTTGAAATAAATGTACGAGCTATAATTAAATTGTATACATTTACTGCTCCAAGTACTACTAAAATTGTTTTAGTAGATACAAGTCCGAGAGAATTTACTGTCATATATGTAGGAACAAGTCCACCATTGAAGAACATCGTAAATACGAAGTAAAACATTATTACATTTCTTTGCTTAAACTTTTTTCTTGAAAGTGCATAGGCTGCTGGCATAGTAACAGCCATATTTAAAAGTGTACCTGCTACAACATAATATATCGTATTTGCGTATCCCTTCCAGATTCTAGAATCATGGAAAATCTGTTCATAGCCGTAAAATCTTATATCCTTTGGTAATAATATTACCTTTCCAAGGTTAACTAGGTTTGAATTACTAATAGAAGCAATCACAACAAACCATAGTGGATATGCAATTATTATAAAGATAATGATACTGAGAACTAGCATTATAATTTCAAACACCTTATCTCCAGCATCTAAATTTTTAAATTTAGTATTATTCATATTAGCCCCCTTACATTAATCCTGTGCCAGTAGCCTTCTTAGAAATCCTGTTAGTAACAAGAAGGAAAATAAAGTTTATAACCGTATTAAACAAACCTACTGCTGCACCAAAAGAGAACTGTGATGATTTAATACCTACATTGTAAACGTAGGTAGATATAACCTGTGAAATTCCTAAATTCAAAGAATTCTGCATTAAGAAAATCTTATCAAATCCAACATTTAAGATATTTCCCATATTTAAAATAAGTAAAATCATAACTGTTGGTAGAATGGCTGGGAAATCCACGTTCATCATTACCTGCCATCTGTTAGCTCCATCAATGCGAGCCGCATCATAGAGCTGTGTGTCAACTGACGATAAAGCAGCCAGGAAGATAATACTGTTCCAACCCATGGACTGCCATACGCCAGTTAAAACATACAGCGGAATAAAACAATCAGCGGATCCCAATATATTTGTATCAGTGGAAACAATAGAAAAGAACTTTAAGAACTTGTCCATTACACCACTGCCATTGGCAAACATAATATTTATCATTGATACCATAACAACTACTGAAATGAAGTATGGTATATAAACTGTAGTTTGAACTACCTTTTTCCACTTTTTACTTCTTAGCTGATTAATTATCATTGCAAGAATTATAGGTGCTGGAAAACCTACCACAATACTTGTTAACGCTATAACAAATGTGTTTCTAAGTGTTGGGAAAAACATTGGGCTTTCAAAATACTGAATAAAATATTTCAATCCAACCCAATCTCCACCTGTAATACCCTTTGAAAAGCTGTACTCTCTAAAAGCCAGCTGAACGCCATACATTGGCACATAGCAAAAAACTAAAATATAAATTATTGCTGGCAATAACATAACCCATAATTGCCAATTCTGTCTCATTTCTCTTTTAAACTTAGCCATATATCCTCCCAAACCATTACCTTTCTAAACAAAAGGACGGCTTCCTTGCGGTCACCGCCCTAAAAGAAGAATGAATTTATTTATTAGAAAGATAGTTATCAAATGCAGCCTGACGAATCTGTAATACTTCATCTAGACCCGCCGCTTTTACGCTCTCTACATAGGCATCCCATGTAGAATCGATATCCTGTTCACCAGTCATCCATAATGACCACTGGTTATCAATGATTTGGGTGATATTAGCCTGTGTCATAGCAAGAGTATTCTGCTCTTCCTCTGTATATTTCATAAACATCTGTGGATAAGTATCCTGATCATTTGCCTTTGCGAGGACATCCTCATATACCTCACGCTCATTAATGGCATTAGTCATATCCTGTGCCATCTCGATATTGCAATCTCTTCTAATGTACATAGGACCAAAATCAGCAAAGCCCTTTGTCCATTTCCATGTACCAGCATCTACTGAGCTATCCTGTGGTGGAAGTACCTTGAAATCATTATCACCAGTCTGCTCGACACAGCCATCTGTGATACCACCGAATAATACCTGCACTGAACCTGACTTATCATAGAACTGATCAAGGAACTTCATAGCAGCATCTACATCCTTGCAGTTACTTGTAATACATACTCTATTAGAACCAAGGTTTAATCCTGTATAATCATTTCTCCAACGTGTATCATATGTGCCTGCTGGGCAATCGATATCATAATCAAGAGCTGGCACTGGAACATATTCATCGGCAAGATCTGCACCAAACTTATCTGTTTCTTCCCAACCAAACACACAACCTACAAGTGGATTTCCATCTTCATCACCACGTGAAAGTGACTGGAATGCAGAATAATCATTTGTTAATGCATTTGGATTGATCAATCCCTCAGAATATAAATCAGCGAGATATTTCATAAAGTCTTTATATCTCTCATCAATAGCGTAGCATTTAATCTGACCATCCTCAGCGAAATATGCATCTGTTCCCCAATCAGTTGTCTGGATTCCCATACCACCAATTAAGTTTGTAAGGGAATATGCACTGTTAAAGAATGCATCATTTCCACCATATGCATTGTAATCAAGAGGAATCTCATCTGTTGAGTCTCCATCACCATTACAATCATTATCTCTGAAGGCTTCAAGAACAGTCTTTAACTCAGAGAATGTTGTAGGAACCTCTAATCCCAAGTTATCAAGCCATGTTTTGTTGATAAACATAACTGTATTTGTTGCAGGCCATTTACCTTGGAACTTTGGTAATCCATAAATCTTTCCTTCAGGAGTTGTTGCAAGAACCTTT
>JAILKL010000050.1 GCA_024693775.1 Pseudobutyrivibrio sp. | reverse complement strand
TGCATTAGCAGAGGTTGAGGATGATATTAAGGCTTTAGATGAGCTAAATAAAAAGGCGAATGATGCCGTTCAGGAATATGAGAAGACTGTAAATGATGACAATCAGGGCGTAGTTGATGGAGATGCTACAGCAGCTCAGTCTGCAGCAGATGCAGCAGCCCAGGCAGCTGAGGCAGGAAAGAACGCATCTGTAGCAGATGCTGAGAGTCAGGCAAAAGCTGCAAACGAAGCAGTAGCTACAGCAGAGGCAGTAGCAGCTCAGGCACAGGAAAAGGTAGCTGCAGCAGAGCAGGCATATACAGCAGCTCAGACAGCAGTAAAGGATGCCAAGGATGCATTAAACAAAATCCTAGTAGAAAATGGAGTTACTATCGAGGAAGATGGCACCACTACATATCTCAAGGATGCAAATGGAAACCTTATTTTTGCTGGCAATGTAAAGGTGGCAGTAGATGCAGCTCAGGCAGCAGTAGATGCAGCCCAGGGTGAAGCAGATCAGGCTGCTACAGATTTGGATACAGCAGTAAAAAATGCAGAGGCAGCAGCTAAAAACGTAACAAAAGCAGAAAATGCTAAGGCTGAATTAGAAAAAACAATTTCTGATGAAACAGCCAAGAAGACAGCTGCAGAAACTGCAAAGTCAGAAGCTGAGACAAAGAAGTCAGTGGCTGAGACAAAGCAAACAGCAGCTAAGAATGCCCTAGATGATTTAAAGAAAGCATATGATGATGAAGTAGCAGCGCATGGAGAAAACTCTGACGAGGCAAAGAAGCTTGCTAAGGAAATTTCAGATAATCAGAAGATAATAGATGAGCAGCAGAAGATTATTGACGCAGCAGCTAAAGCTATTGAAGAAGCTACAGCTAAAATTAGTGAAGCAGATCAGGCTATCAAGGATGCTCAGACAGCAAAGGGTAAAGCTGATGAGGCAGTAAATAAAGCTACAGAAGATAAGAAGACTAAAGAACAGGCTGCAGAAGATGCTAAAAAGGCTAGCGAAGATGCAGCAGCTGCCGAGGAAGCTGCAAAAAAAGAAAGCGATGAAGCTAATGCTAAAATTACTGAGCTTGAAGGTAAAATTACAGCTGCAAACAAGGCCAAGGAAGAAGCTGATTCTGCAGTAACAGCTGCAAACAAGGCCAAGGAAGAAGCTGAGGCAGAGTATTCTAAGGTATCAGGTGAGCTAAATAGCTTAAAGACTGAAATAGAAGGTGCTATTGCAAAGCGTGCTGAGCTTATTAAGGATTACAAAAACCTAGAGTGGTATCAACATATGGTTGGTCAGGGACTGGTTATAAGACAAGATATATTAGACCAGAATACAAAAATTGCCAAGGCTTTAATAAAGTATATGGTATATGAGGAAAACAAAGATTGTGATCCAACAAAATTTGAATTCTCAGACCTTGAAAGAGAGCTTAATTGGAAACATAATTATATTGAAGTCAAATATGATGGCAATGTAATTGGATATTACAATTTTGATACTTTAAAAGCTAACGGGGAACATGAGGGAACTGATTACGAGGATACTTTCCAAATTGGAATAATAAAGAAAAGCAGTAAAGGAGATACAACTACTGCAATTTCTTATTACGAGAATATTGGTCAGATAAATGGAAAAGATCAGGGCTTCACAAGTGGAAATACTGAGTATCAAAAGAAGATGAACGATGCTCAAAAGGTTGTAACAGATGCAGAGAATGAGGCCGCTGCGAAGGTAGAAGCTGCAAACAAAGCTCAGCAGAATTTAAATAATTACAAAGAGGAAAATGAAGCAGCTGTAAAGGATGCTGCGGATAAGAAAAATGCTTATGAGGATGCTAAGACTACAGCCTCAAATAAGAAGACAGAAGCAGAAAATGCACAAAAAGCAGCGGAACAGGCAGCTACAGATTTAGAAACAGCAACTACTAATGCACAGACAGCAGCTGAAAACGTAACAAAAGCAGAAAATGCTAAGGCTGAATTAGAAAAAACAATTTCTGATGAAACAGCAAAGAAGACAGCAGCAGAGACAGCAAAGTCAAATGCAGAGAAAAATAAGTCAGACGCTGAGGCAAAGCAAACAGCAGCTAAGAATGCCCTAGATGAATTAAAGAAAAAATATGATGATGAAGTAGCAGCGCATGGTGAAAACTCTGACGAGGCAAAAGCACTTGCAACTGAAATCGCAGGTTATAAAGCTACAATCACAGAACAGCAGAATATTATCAATAATGCTAATACTACTATAAAAACAGCAACTTCAAAGCTTGATAGTGCACAGCAGGCTATTGATGCAGCAACCTCTGCTAAGTCAGACGCTGACAAAGCAAAGACAGCTGCAGAAACAAACAAGTCAACAGCTGATACCAAGCTTTCATCTGTAAAGGCAGCATATGATGAGGTAATAAAGGCTGCAAAGGAAGTTCTTAACCTTACAGCTCAGGAAGAGGTTAGCAAGTCAGCTCTTGAGTCAATGAAAGAGAAGTTTGAAAAGATCGTTGAGAACTTTGAAGATGCAAAGAAGTCAGCTGAGGAAGCAAAGCAGAACGTTGCAGATGCACAGCAGAGAGAAGCAGATGCAGCAGCGGCAGCTGAGGCAGCTAGAAGAGCAGCAGAGTCTGATGATGAGCCACAGAGAATTTATCCTAGAGTAGTGGTAGCTGATACAGAAGCTGATGTTGTTACATTAGATGAGGAGCAGGTTCCACTTGCTGGTGATACTACAAATACAACTACTAGACGCGCTAGAACAACAGCAGTAAACAATAACGATACTACTACAATTGATGATGCCGAGACTCCACTTGCAGCTGAGTCTGCAGAGTCAAAGGATGAGACAAAAGAGGATGAGCAGGTAACTATCGAGGATACTGAGGCTCCACTTGCAGCAGAAAATGCAGGACATTCTCAGAGAGGATTGTGGGGACTATTAGTTCTTCTTGCAGCTGTATTAGCAGGCGGCGGAATTTATGCAAAGAAGAAAGTCTCAGATACAAAAATTGATAAGACTATCAAATAAAGTTTTTACAATAAAGCATTAACAATTCTATATAGAAAAGGGGTGCATAGTTGTGAATTTTTTGGTGGTAAAACTGAAGATGATTAGGACCATGATTGAGAATCATAAGATTCGAAAGGAAATGAAGAAAATGATTGTTAAGCGGGACTAATCGCAAGGTAAGATTACGGAGGAATGACATATGAGTCGTTCCTCCGTAATTTTTTTAAATGGATTTCATAAATATTGTGAAATTTTTAGCAAATAGGTATATAATGTAGATATATGTGCCTACAGGTAAATTTTGTGGGCTAGCACGTGCCTTTTGAGGCATAGTAAAAGGAGGAAAAAGGAATGGAAATGTTAGTAACAGCTTTAATCTGTTTACCATTTCTCTGGGCGATTTTGCCTGCAGTTATTCACAATTCAAAACTCAGAGCATTTTTCGTCTATCTAGGCTGTGGCATCGTTATAGTTTTATCTATCGTTACAGCTGTTCAGTGGTACTTGGCAGGTGGCCAGGCACTGGATTTTGACTTACCTTATTCAGGTTTGTTCGATGAGGTGATTCTCTATGGAGATTTACTTCTTATGTGTCTTATCACATATCTTTCATTCAAATATAAGAGAGGTGTGATTTCGCTACTAGCTATTGTGCAGACTTTACTTGTAGCAGGACTTGAGGTCTTTGGCCCAGAGCTTCCAGCACAGCCAGCACTTCACTTTGACTGGCTCACTCTTATTATGATTCTTATCATCGGTGTTATTGGTTCAGCCATCGGTATCTACGCAGTAGGTTACATGCATGGTTATCATATTCACCATCACAAAGAGCTTACAGATCGTCGTAGCTTCTTCTTAGCTATGATTTTCGTATTCTTTGGAGCTATGTTTGGACTCGTACTTTCACAGAGTCTCGTTTGGATGTATTTCTTCTGGGAAATCACATCAGTTACTTCATTCTTATTAATTGGTTACACAAGAACAGAAGAGGCCGTTGCCAATTCATTCAAGGCTTTATGGATGAACCTTCTTGGTGGCTGCGGTATCGCTGCTGCTATCGCAGTTGGTATTCTTGGTTACGGTACAGTTAATCTTTATGACATCATTGCAAACGCTATCGCTTCACCAGCTGATATGCTTTGCTTGCTTCCAATTGCATGTCTTGCATTTGCAGCACTTACAAAGTCAGCTCAGTTCCCATTCTCAGGATGGTTACTTGGAGCCATGGTTGCACCTACACCTTCATCAGCACTTCTTCATAGTGCCACAATGGTAAAGGCTGGTGTTTACCTTCTTATTCGTGTTTCAGCTGCTATGGCTGACAACTATGTAGGAAATATGGTTGCCCTTATCGGTGGCTTTACATTCCTTGTTGCTTCATGTCTTGCAATTTCTGTATCAGATGGCAAAAAGGTTTTGGCATACTCAACTATCTCAAACCTTGGTCTTATCGTAGCATGTACAGGTTGTGGATATGAGGAGACAATTTGGGCAGCAGTATTCCTTGTAATATTCCATGCTGTTTCAAAGTCAATGTTATTCCAGTGCGTTGGTGCTATCGAGAACACAACAGGTAGCCGTGACGTTGAGGATATGCAGGGTCTTGCATCTATCTTCCCTAAGTTAGCATGCATCCTTATGATTGGTATCGCAGGTATGTTCCTTGCACCATTTGGTATGCTTATTTCTAAGTGGGCTGCATTAAAGGCATTCATCGATACAAACTCAGTTTATGTATCAACACTTATGGTTATGTTCATCTGCTTTGGTTCAGCTACAACAATGTTCTACTGGACAAAATGGATGTCAAAGATTCTTGGTGCTTCTCCACGTGAGAAATCAAGAGATCTTACAAAGAAGAACGAGTACATCTCAATGTTCTTCCATGCAGTTCTTGTAATTGCACTTATTCTTGGATTCCCATGGCTTTCACAGAATGTGCTCAAGCCACTTACAAATAGCATGTTCGGTACAGACGTACAGGTTATTTCATACCAGAACATTATTATCATGATTGTTCTTTTGGTTGGTATCTTCGTAATTCCTTGCTTGAATTACTTCATGACAAAGAACCAGAAGGCAAAGCAGGTTATCACATACATGGGTGGTGCCAATGCCGGAGATAATATGAGCTTTATTTCCTCTACAGGTGATGCAAAGGAAATGCACATTTCAAACTTCTATATGGAAGATATCATGGGTGAGAAGAAGCTCTTCACACCAGCTATCATGATTTCTACATTTATCATTATTGTTTATATGATTATTGTGATAGGAGGTGCATTTTAATGATTTCAAGTAGAGTAATTACAGCAGTATGTTACCTTTTATTCGCACCATTTATTATCGGTTTATTAGATGGTTTTGATCGTAAGATTTCAGCACGTATGCAGGGCAGAAAAGGTCCTTCAGTGCTTCAGCCATTTTATGATTTAAAGAAGCTTTTTGAAAAAGAGTTTTTAACAGCAAATAAGATTCAGCTTTTAATGATTCGTTCATACCTTTTCTTCATTATGTTATCAGGTGTGATTTTCTTTGCTGGATTTGATATTTTGCTTGTTGTATTCTCACTTTCAACAGCAGCTATGTTCCTTATTCTTGCATCTACATCTACACACTCTCCTTACTCTGCACAGGGTACACACAGAGAGCTTGTACAGATTATGTCATGTGAGCCAATGGAGCTTCTTGTTGCAGTTGGTTTCTATTTAGCAATGGGTACTTTCAACGTAAATGAAATTGCTCAGGGCCAGATGTCACCAATTACATTTTTACCTGGCTTCTTTGTAGGATTTGTTTTCATCCTTACAATCAAGTTCAGAAAGTCACCATTTGATATTGCTACATCACACCACGCACACCAGGAGGTCATCAAGGGTGTTACATCTGAGATGGTAGGTAAGGAGTATGGTATGGTTACTCTTGCTGAGTGGTACGAGAATGCAATCTTACTTGGTATTGTTGGATTGTTCTTTATCAATTCAAATCCTGTATCAATCGTTGCTGCAATCGTTGCTATTTTAGTTGTATGGTTCCTTGAGATTCTCATCGACAACACATCAGCTAGAGTTAAGTGGCAGCTCATGCTCAAGCTTGCTTGGGGCGTTACAATTGTTGCAGCTGGTATGAATTTATTCTTATTAGAGATTATTAGAGGATAATTCTTAATTATTGATTAAAAGGAGAAAGAACATTATGAGTACAATACATAAATCACCATGGTTACTTCACTATGATGGAAGTAGCTGTAATGGATGTGATATCGAAGTTTTAGCTTGTACTACACCAGTTTATGATGTAGAGAGATTTGGTGTTATCAATACTGGTAACCCAATGCACGCAGACATTTTCCTTATTACTGGTGGTATCAATTCTCAGAATGCTGAGGTTGTAAAGCAGATTTACAATCAGATGCCACAGCCAAAGGTTGTTATCGCAGTTGGTACATGCGCATGTACAGGCGGTATTTTCAAAGAGTGTTACAACATCAAGGGTGGCGCTGACACAGTTATCCCAGTTGATATCTATGTGCCAGGTTGCGCAGCTCGTCCAGAGTCTATCATTGATGGTGTTGTAAAGGGCGTTGCACTTTTCAAGGAAAAGGCAGCAGCACTTGCAGCAGAGCAGAAGGCTAATTAGGAGGAAATTATGCAGGAAATTAAAAAGGATATGTATTTAATTGATAAGGCAGAGCTCCTTCAGGTCATCATGGAGAAAAAGAATGCTCTTTGGAGACTTTGCCAGATTTGCTGCTCATTCCCAAAGGCAGAAAATCACTACGAGGTAACATATTCATTCGCTAATGGATATGACTTCGCAAACTATCGTCTTATCGTAGAAAAGGACGAGGAAATCCCTTCTATTTCACGTGTATATAAGTCAGCAATCTTCTATGAGAACGAGATGCACGAGTTATGGGGACTTAAAGTAGAGAACATTAAAATGGATCTTCACGATAAGCTTTATCGTATCGATGTAGAAACACCATTCATTGAAAAGGAGGACAAGTAGCATGGGAAAGAGAAGCATAGTGCCTTATGGCCCACAGCATCCTGTACTTCCAGAGCCAATCCATCTTGATTTAGTTTTGGAGGATGAGAAGGTTTTAGCTGCTATTCCTTCTATTGGATTTATTCACAGAGGTCTTGAGAGCCTCACAAGCAAAAAAGATTTTAATGAAATGACATATGTTGCAGAGCGTATCTGTGGTATTTGTTCATTCATGCACGGTATGGGCTACTGTATGGCAGTAGAGGATATCATGAACGTAAAGGTTCCTCGTCGTGCAGAGTACCTTCGTACTATTTGGGCAGAGATGAGCCGTCTTCACAGCCACTTATTATGGCTCGGCTTACTTGCTGATGGATTCGGATTCGAGTCATTATTCATGCATTCATGGAGACTTCGTGAGAAGATCCTTGATATGTTTGAGGCATCTACTGGTGGACGTGTTATCTTCTCAGTTAACACAATCGGTGGTGTATTAAAGGATATGCCTGCTGATATGCTTAAGGATTTCGTTAAGCAGCTCAACGACATGGAGAAAGAGCTCCGTGAGACAACAAGCATTTTCCTTAACGATTTCACTGTAAAGAGCCGTCTTGTAGACGTAGGTATTCTTACAGGTGAGGATGCTATCCGTCGTGGTGCCGTAGGTCCTATGATGAGAGCATCTGGTATCAGCGTAGATATGAGAAAGTACGGATACGCAGCATACAACGATATTGATTTTGATGTAATCACATCAAACAACTGCGATTCATACGCTCGTTGCGAGGTACGTATTGGAGAAATCTTCCAGTCAATCGAAATCATTAGACAGTGTGTAGCTAAGATTCCTGATACAGAAATTAGCACAAAGGTAACTGGCATGCCAAACGGTGAGGCTAGCGTTCGTCTTGAGCAGCCTAGAGGTGAGGCATTCTACCATGTACGTGCTAACGGTACAAAGTTCTTAGACAGATTCAGAGTCCGCACACCTACATTTGCTAACCTCCCAGCACTTACACAGACATTGCAGGGATGCCAGTATGGTGATGTGCCTCTTCTTGTACTTACAATTGATCCATGTATCAGCTGTACTGAGAGATAGTATTATTGTTTGAGAATGTAATCAGACAGATATAACATTTGGAAGGAGTTTAAGATGGGACAATTTTTACCATTTACTAAACAAGTATTAAAAAACCTCTTTTCTGAGCCAGCTACTACTCAGTACCCTTTCGTACCAAGAGAGTATCCTGAGCGCACTAGAGGACATGTAGATATAGACAAGGATGCCTGCATCCTTTGCGGAATGTGTATGCGTAGCTGCCCTCCTGGAGCAATCAAGGTTGACCGTGCTGGAAAGACATGGACAATCAACAGATTTGATTGTGTTCAGTGTGGCTATTGCGTAGAGAAGTGCCCAAAGAAGTGCCTCTCTATTACACCAGGCTATCAGGAGCCAGCAGCAGAGAAGTTTACATACTCTGTAGATGTTCCTTATGAGCCACCAAAGCCAGCAGCTAAACCAGCTGCAGCTGCAGCAAAACCAGCAGCACAGGCTGCTCCAGCTGCAAAGCCAGAGGCTTAGTATTCAAGCCATCATCTATAAGCTATATCGTAGATGATGGCTTTTTTATGTTTTTGGTATAGTACCTACAAATTAAGACAACAATATTTTTAAATAGTTATATATACTGTGATTTTGATTTACAGCATATATCAGTGTTTAAAAGGGCTTTTTGAAATAAAAGAAGTATATATAAATGATTAGAAAATACACAATAAAAGGTCTGGTGCAGGGCATAGGCTATAGACCCTGGGTGGCCAGACTAGCAGAGGAATTGAATATATGTGGCTGGGTAAGAAATACCGGTGGCATAGTGACTGTCATGGCCAGTGGAGACGAGGCCCAATTAGACGAGATGTATCGCAGATTATCATGCGATGTGCCCACTGGTGGATTTGTTAACAGCATTGATGCTTTGGAGGTGGATAATTCTTCCGAGGATTTTTCTACGTTTAAGATTTTAGAATCAGATGAGGATACAGGAGAAAATCTTCCCCTTATTCCAGCAGACATTGCCACCTGCGATAAATGTGCCAAGGAGCTGATGAATCCAGACAATCGCAGATATAGACATCCATTTATCAGCTGTACCATTTGCGGCCCTAGATACTCTATTATTAAGAAGCTTCCCTATGATAGAGACACTATCACTATGGGAGATTTTGATATGTGCCCAGAGTGTCACAGAGAGTACACAGCCAAAAATGATCGCCGTAGGCATGCCCAGACAATAGCATGTCCAGAGTGTGGACCAAAGCTATTTTTTAAAGTGGTATCAGGACCAGACATAATAGAATATGACGAAATACAGTCTGCAGCTACATTTATAAAGCAGGGCGGTATCGTGGCTATAAAGGATATAGGCGGATATCATTTAGCCTGCGACCCACATAATGAAAATGCGGTGGCCCAGCTTAGAGCGTTGAAGCATCGTGAGGCAAAGGCCTTTGCGGTAATGTTTGAAAATATAGACCAGGTGAGAGAATATTGCTTAGTTTCTGAAGAGGAGGCTAGTCTTTTAGAGGAGCCAGCCAGACCAATAGTATTGGTAAAAAGGCTTTCAGAAAATGCCAGGTCATTTCCACAAAATGTTTGTCTTACCAGTCCATCTATTGGAGCCATGCTCCCATGCAATCCGGTGCAGATAATGTTAGCACAGGAATGTGGACCTCTCATTATGACCAGTGGAAATGCCAGCGGTGATGTGTTAGAGACAGATAATGATTGCATGATAGCTTGGATGACAGAACGCGCCAATGCACCTGAAATGGCAGGCGCAGGTCTTGCAGTTCTTGGCCACAATCGAGACATTCTTCGCCCTATGGATGATTCCGTTATGAAGATAGTTCATGGCAGACGTCAGTTTGTTAGACGTGCGCGTGGCTATGTGCCAAATCCTATTTCTGTGGATATTGATGGAGAAATTTTCGCAGGTGGTGGAGATCTAAAATCCAGCTTCTGCTATATAAAAAATGGATTAGCATATGTTAGCCAGTATTTAGGAGATTTGGAATCAGTTAGCTGCCAGGAGTTCTATACAAAAGAAAAGGAAGCCATGACACGTATCTTTGGATTTAATCCAAAGCAGGCAACTGTAGACATGCATCCAGGATATTTCAGTAGAGTATCAGTGGAGAACAGCTGCAAAGCCATTGGACTTCCAGTGACCGAGGTGCAGCATCATATGGCCCATGTGGCTTCAGTAATTGCAGAA
Organism: Pseudobutyrivibrio sp.; assembly: GCA_024693775.1. Classification (GTDB taxonomy): domain Bacteria; phylum Bacillota; class Clostridia; order Lachnospirales; family Lachnospiraceae; genus Pseudobutyrivibrio. The sequence goes on along the minus strand of JAILKL010000050.1, from coordinate 13,280 downwards.
TACCAGCTTAAGGGTCCAGTGCTAGGCTTTGCCTTTGATGGTACAGGCTATGGAAATGATGGTATGATATGGGGTAGCGAGACCTTCCTATGGAATGGTCATTCCATGGACAGGGTGGCGCACCTTGAGCCATCAAGATTGATTGGTGGCAATGAGGGAGCAAAGAATTGCAAAACAATTCTCACTGGTATGCTTCATTCAAACGGCATTACACCAAAAGAAGTCACCATGGAATCACAGCTGATTATGGCGGCTATTGATAAAAATATAAATGTGGTAAAATCTACTTCGATGGGCAGGCTTTTTGATGCAGTAGCATCTATGCTTGATATCTGTCATTACAATTCTTATGAGGGCCAGGCTCCAATAGAATTGGAAAACGTGGCAGCCACAGCAAACGAGGCTTATCCACTGACTATTCCGGAAAATGGCGAGACTATCCACCTTTTTGTGGATATCATGGATGCCTTAGATAAAAATGTGGATAAGGCAGCTATTGCCAGAGGCTTTATTTATGCAGTTGCAGATTATATTGTGGCTGTGGCAAATAAAAACAAAAAGCATTTGGATGCCAACAATCAAATTGTGCTATCAGGAGGTACCTTCTTAAACACAATTTTATTAGAAAGAACCATTGATTTACTAGAGGATGCAGGGTATAACGTATATACAGCACAGCAATTGCCACCAGGTGATGGAGGTATTTGTCTGGGGCAGGCATACTTATCTAGATACATAAACTAGAGAGCTTTATACAAGTCAGTTACTATTAATTAGTTCAAGATATAAAAGGAGTAATATTATGTGCGTAGCAATTCCAGGATTGGTTAAGAAATTGAAGGATGGAAAGGTTACAGTTGATTTCAACGGTAACGAGGTAGAGGCATATGCAGGCCTTGTAAATGTAAAAGAGGGTGATTACGCTTTAGTTCACGCTGGATGTGTTATTCAGACTCTTAAAAAGGACGAAGCTGAGGAGCTTGTAGAGCTTATGGGAGGCCTAGAGGGCTAATGGAAATCTCAGAAGTAGTTGATTATTTAAGAAATTATAATGGCAAGCCAGTACGCCTGATGGAGGTTTGCGGCAGCCATACACATGCCATTGCAAAGCATGGTATTAGGGATCTTCTTTCACCTAATATCGAGCTTTTGTCAGGCCCTGGATGTCCTGTGTGTGTTACACCTACAGCATACATCGATAGATTAATTGAGCTTTGCTTAGAGCCAAATACTACAGTAGCCACCTTTGGAGATTTGCTACGTGTGCCAGGTTCAAAGGAGAGCTTGAACGAGGTAAAGGGACGCGGTGGTTCAGTTGCCATGGTTTATTCGCCAATGGATGTACTTGGTCTTGCAAAGGAGCATCCAGAAAATAATTATGTATTTGCAGCAGTCGGCTTTGAGACAACAGCACCTGTTTATACATTATTATTAGACCAGGCTCAGGCTATGGGGCTCAAGAACATCCGCATTCTTACAGCTCTTAAAACAATGCCAGGTGCCATTTCATTCCTTTGCGACAATGGCGCAGCCATCGATGGATTTATAGCACCAGGTCATGTTAGTGCTGTTACAGGAGCTGATTATTTCAACGAGCTTGCTGCCAAATATCAGATACCATTTGCAGTGGCAGGCTTTGGTGATAGAGAGCTTATCCTTGCCATTTATGGCTTGGTAAAGATGATTGAAAATAATGAGAACGTAGTAAAGAATTATTACACCTCTGTAGTAGATCAGGGACAGAATGATATTATCGTATCTCAGATAAATAAATATTTTAGACCTGCTGATGTAGTATGGAGAGGAATGGGTTCTATCCCAGGCTCAGGCCTTTTATTAAAGGAAGAGTATTCCACTTATGATGCAGGAAGCGATGGACTAGATGAGGATAACAAGAAAAATAAAGCGTGCAAATGTGGAGAAATCCTCATGGGCCGTGCAAAGCCTCACGATTGTCCACTTTTCGGAAAGGTTTGTACACCTATGTCACCAGAGGGAGCATGTATGGTTTCTGAAGAGGGCTCATGCTTTAATGCATACTTAGTTAGACGATAAAATAGTTTGGAGTATAGAAATGAATAAAATTATTATGGAGCATGGCTCAGGCGGCCGTGCAACAGGAGAATTAATCAGAGAAATTTTTGAGTCACAGTTTAATAGTGATGTACTTTCAGAGATGGAGGATGCAGCAGTTGTTCCTGGTGATGCCACTATTGCTATGACTACAGACAGCTTTGTTGTTACACCTTTAGAGTTCCCAGGCGGAGATATTGGACGTCTTTGTATTTGTGGTACAGTTAATGATTTATGCATGAGAGGTGCTGTCCCAAAATACATTACCTGTGGTTTCATTTTAGAGGAGGGCGCAGATGTTGATCTTCTTCGCCGTCTTGTAAAATCCATGGCAGAGACAGCCAATGAGGCAGGAGTAAAAATCGTTGCCGGCGATACAAAGGTAATCGAAGGAAATGGTGGAATCTATGTAAATACTGCTGGTGTTGGCTTTGTTCCAAAGGGCGTTGATATAAAGGCAAAGAACGCTAAAGAGGATGATGTAATCATTGTTTCAGGAAACGTAGGTGATCATCATGCCACAGTTCTTAGCCAGAGAATGGGCATCAAGAACACAATCGTCAGTGACAATGCTCCACTTCAGGAGATGGTAGGAAAGCTTATTGAAAACAAGATTCCTGTACATGTTCTCAGAGACGTTACAAGAGGTGGTCTTGCTACAGTATTAAAGGAGCTTGCATTATCTAGTGGCCTTTGCTTTGAGGTGCTTCAGGACAAGCTTCCAGTGGACCCTCAGGTAGAATCCTTCTGTGGTCTTTTAGGTCTTGATCCTCTTTACATGGGAAATGAAGGAAAGATGGTTGCCATTGTACCAAAGGATTATGCAGCACAGGCTGTTGAGATTATCAAGAGCAGCAAATATGGTGAAAATGCATGTATGATTGGTACAGTAAAAACACCAGAAGCTGAAGCTGAAAATGGTGCATTAGTTCTTAAAACACGTATCGGAGGACGTCGATTCCTAGACATTCTTCAGGGCGAAGGACTTCCAAGAATTTGTTAACACTTTTTTCATAGCAACACCTGAGTGGGGTATGTTATAATAACTTATACATCGAGATTTATAGTTGGCTGTCAATTATAGAGGAGGGTGCTCGTGGCTAATACGGTACTTATCGTAGACGATTCCAAATTTATGAGAGCCGTTGTACGAAACGAAGTTGAAAAGAATGGCTGCACTGTTGTTGCAGAAGCTGATTGCAGTGATGCAGCAGTAGAGATGTACAAGCAGCACAAGCCAGACATAGTTACCATGGACATCACTATGACAGTAGATGGCCATACAATTGGACGTAGTTCAAATGGTATCGATGCAATCAAACAGATAAAGGAAATTGATCCTGATGCAAAAATCTTGGTTGTTAGTGCCATGGGACAAAAGTGCTACGTTATTGAGGCCATTGAGGCTGGAGCAAAGGATTTCGTTATCAAGCCATTTAACGAAGGACGTTTTGCAGAAGCCTTGGCACATTTTATGGATTAATACAGACGTCACCAAAGGGTGGCGTCTTTTTTTTACTATTTACAGACAATATTATTTATTAATGAATTATTAAAAAAACATAAATTTTTCATAATTGGGTTGCGCTCAAGTTATTCTTATCATATAATGACAACGTGGTTAAGGAGTTTCCAACCACACCCTTATTAATTATTTATACTCCCCTCAAAAAAGGCCGTGTTTTCGGTCTTTTTTACTGGAAACTGATATTTCATAGACACGTGTGTATTATTTCTTCGCATAAGTAGTTTCCATGGGCGCTGACAATTCTTCGAGTCGGTGCATTGTTCGTAAATTTATCCCTATTATAATAAGAAAGTACAATTGACACTAAAACCCGTTAGGGCTAAGATTATTCTATCTAGGTTTGTGCCTAGAAATGCAATGAAAGATTTTTATATGGTAATTTATGGCAAATAACACATTTACAATTAACTGCCCTTGCCACTTTGGCTTAGAGGCACCCTTAAAAAGAGAAATATTTGATCTCGGCTATGATGTAACAGAGGTTACAGATGGTAGAGTTAGCTTTATTGGAGATGCAGAGGCAGTCTGCAGAGCCAATATCAATTTGCGCTGCGCCGAGAGAGTTCTCATTGAAATCGGAAGATTCCACGCCACTACTTTTGAGGAATTATTCCAGGGTATCAAGGGGCTTCCATGGGAGCAGTTTATTCCAAAGGATGGTAGATTTTGGGTTACAAAGGCGACATCCGTAAAGAGCAAGCTTTTTTCTTTGACTGATATTCAGTCCATTGCAAAGAAGGCTATGGTAGAGCGAATGAAGTCATACTATGACATTCAATGGTTCGCAGAGGATGGTGCTGATTATCCTGTACGTATCTTTATCCTAAAGGATGATGTTATTGTCACATTAGATACTACTGGTACACCTCTTCACAAGAGAGGCTATCGTACCTACACTAGCAAGGCTCCTTTGTCTGAGACTATGGCAGCAGCCTTGATTCAGCTTACACCATGGCATCCAGATAGAATTCTCGTGGATCCTTTCTGTGGCTCTGGTACATTCCTTATTGAGGCAGCGATGATGGCAGCACATATTGCACCAGGTCTCAACAGAGAATTTACAGCTATGGATTGGGGCAATATTATTCCAGGACAGATTTGGAAGGATTGCTTTGACGAGGCTAGAGACGAAGTTGATACAAATGTAGATTGTGATCTTCAGGGATTTGATATAGACCCTGATATGGTAAAGATTGCTCGACTCAATGCAAAGCAGGCTGGGGTAGATCACATGATTCACTTCCAGGTTAGAGATGTTGGAGAGCTAAAGCATCCAAAGAAATATGGCTTTGTATTAACCAACCCACCATATGGTGAGCGACTAGAAGACAAAAAAGATTTACCAGAAATATATGGAAAATTGGGCCGTGCCTATGCAGGTCTTGATAGCTGGTCAATGTATGTTATCACCAGCTATGAGGATGCACCACGAGATATCGGTCGAAAGGCCGATAAAAATCGCAAGATTTATAACGGAATGATAAAGACATATTTTTATCAGTTCCTAGGCCCAAAGCCACCAAAGAAGAAGGACTAGTTTTATGAGATTTTCCAAGCGATATGTGTTTTTTGCTCTGGTTTTAGCAGGGGCACTGATTTGGAAATTGAATAATTGGAATGATAGATACGCGCAGGTGGAGACTTTCCGTGGCGCAGCACTTGAAAAGGACGTGCTATACCCTCTAATGTCAAAGAATCTCAACGATTCTAATGCGCTATCTATTTATATTAATGGGGAGCTCTATACGAACAACGGGAGTAATGTTATCTTAGATGATTCATTGACACCTGTTGCTTCTTTAGAGTTTATTCGCACTGCACTATTTGGCTCTGCATTTTGGGAGAGTGAAAAAAGTGCCACAGTGCAGATTTCTAACAAAATCTATGAGTTTCTTCAGGACAATATCACTGCCACAGAAAATGGAGATGATATTGAGCTAGTAGAGAAACCATCTATACATAATGGACAGTTCTATATTGGATTAGAGGACCTGTGCAACATATTTGGCTATGACTACGAATACAGCAAGGAAAACTATGCTGTATCCATTGGCTACGAAAAGCCAGCAACATTGCCAAAGCAATTTGACCTTAGAGATTTAGATAGGGTCAGTGTCATTCGCAATCAGGGGTCTACATCCACCTGCTGGGCTTGCGCATCCTTAGAGGCGCTTGAATCATCATTGTTACCAGCTAGTCCTTATGTTTTCTCAGTTGATTCCATGATAAATGACAACAGCTTTGATCTAGACCAAAATGCCGGTGGAGATTACACCATGGCTTTGGCTTATTTGCTTTCATGGCAGGGACCACAGCTTTCAGAGGATGATGGCACTGGGCTTATCAACAATTTGATGGATGATGGAACAAAGGCGCCTGCTATTCATTTGCAGGAGGCACATTTTTACGATTCAGAGGATTTGGACAAGATAAAATGGGCAGTTTATAGATATGGCGGAGTTTCCACATCTATTTATGCCAGCGTTTCCACATCAAACCTTAATAAATCAACAGCTTACAATATAAAGACAAATTCTTACTGCTATCGTGGAAATTCAAAGCCAAATCATGATGTGGTAATTATTGGATGGGATGATAGCTTCCCAGCAGAGTATTTCAGCTCTGATGTTCCAGGGGATGGAGCTTTTATTTGCCAAAACAGCTGGGGCAGCGGCTTTGGCGATGCTGGAGTGTTCTATATTTCATACTACGACACAAACATTGGAAACCAGGCAGTTTCCTATGTGGATGTGGACACACACAATACCTACAATTACATTTATCAAAGCGATTTATGTGGATGGGTAGGTCAGGTAGGCTACAGTAAAGAGTGGGCATATGGAGCCAACACATTTACTGCAGATGCGGAGCAACAGGTAGAGGCAGCAGGTTTTTACGCATTGGGACCAGACACAAGCTATCAGGTATTCTTCGTACCAAATTATGAAAATACCAGCAGCTTGGCACACAAGGAGTTAGTAGCCAGTGGCACTCTTGATGAGGCCGGCTATTATACAATAAAGTTTGATTCTGCAAAGACAGTTTCAGAGGGGGAAAACTTTGCCATTGTATTATATGTAAATACACCTGATACCTTACGTCCTATGGCGGTAGAGTATGCGGCAGATGATATGACAGCTGCTGTAGATCTAGAGGACGGAAAGGGCTTCATCAGTAACAACGGCCTTGATTGGGAAAATGTAGAGGATGCTGCAAAAGCAAACCTTTGCATAAAGGCCTATGCTAATAACGTGGTAGAAGTATTTGAAGAATAATGGAGAGAAGACTAATGGGGGTGGCCACCTTAATTATTTTGGTGGTTGCAATTTCGCTGAGCTTTCTGTTAATCTATGTTCCAAATATGCACATCATTGCGCTACAGATAGAGGATAATAGATTAACTGGGGGACGTGTATCTGTTATGGATATGCTCAGAAACAGTGAGGCAGCGCTGGATGACGAGGATGCAGCAACTCGTCAAAATATTTTAAAGGGGCACCAGCTGAGACTGACATTGCCACAAAATGTTACGGCAGCAGGGGTTTCTATAGAAAACAAATATGTTGATAAAACAATTTTCATAACCATAAATGGTATAGGAAAAGATTATTTTGATAATTATCCTATGCGCGGTAGCTGCAACAATATAGTAGATGTAACCTATGACAGCGAAAACCTAGTGGGTGTTATTGAGATTGAGATGGACACCGTACTAGAGGTTAGCATGGTATCAGAGGGTGAGAATATTTATTTTGATTTTGTAGATCCACATGACATATATGATTATGTTGTGGTGGTGGATGCAGGCCATGGTGGCAATGTTCCTGGTGCTACAAAAATGGGAATAAATGAAAAGGATTTGAATCTGGACATCGTTCTGGAATTGAAAAAGCTCTTTGATAGAAATGATAAAAATATAGGAGTTTACTACACAAGAACAGACGATTGTAATCCAACATTTGCATCGCGAGTCAATCTAGCAAACGACAGTAATGCGGATGTTTTTATATCAGTTCATAATAATTCGACTGCGTCGGGACGTATGTCATCTATTAATGGAACAGAGGTTATGTACAGAGGCTCGGATGAAACAGATGAATCCAAGAGGCTAGCAGAGCTTTGTCTAAATCATTTGTTAGATGACCTGGGAACAAAGTCAAAAGGCACTGTAGTAGGTGACGAGGTGTATATCATCAGAACCTCAGAGGTTCCTGTGGCTCTAGTAGAGGTAGGCTTTATGACCAACCAAAGAGAGCTGGAAAACCTAGACGACCCAGAGTACCAGGCAAAGGCAGCTCAGTCGATATATGACGCAATAATAGAGTATTTAGGAGCAGAATAATGAAACAAAGAATTGTATTCGCCACTGGCAACGCAAATAAAATGCGCGAAATCAGAGAAATCCTTGGAGAGGAAAACTATGACATCCAGTCTATGAAGGAAGCAGGAATCGACTGCGATATAGTGGAGGATGGCGCAACATTCGAGGAAAACTCACTGATCAAGGCTAGAGCAGTTGCTCAGTATGCAAAGGATGCCATAGTCCTTGCAGACGATAGCGGCCTGGAAATTGATGCACTGAACAAAGAGCCAGGCATATATTCTGCTAGATATATGGGCGAAGACACTTCCTACGATATAAAAAATGCTAATCTCATAGAAAGACTTGATGGCGTGGAAAAAGATGACAGATCTGCACGATTTGTCTGTGCAGTTTCAGCTGTTTTCCCAAACGGCGAAGAAGTGGCATTGAGAGGCACTATCGAAGGATATATTGGATGGGAGCCAATGGGCGAAAATGGCTTTGGATATGATCCAATCTTTTATCTTTGGGACAAGGATGTGAGCACAGCCAGCCTCAGCCCAGAGGAAAAGAATGCTATTAGTCATAGAGGAAAAGCACTTAGAATGATAAAGAAAGAGATTAGCAAGTATGAAGATATTAGTCGTTAGTGACACACATGGAAAATCAGAAAACCTTAGAGATGCCATTGAAATAGAACAGCCAGATCGTATTTATCACCTTGGAGATGGACAGGGTGTAGAGGAGAGATTATGGATGATGTCACAGGCGCCAGCAGAGTGCGTATGTGGCAATTGCGATTGGGGCACAAATCTACCAAACGAGGTAATCCTAGAGGTAGGAAAGCATGTTATATTGCTTACCCATGGACATTATTATGGAGTTAATTATGGCTACGAAAAAATAGCTGCAGCAGCAAAGGAAAAAGGCTGTGACGTGGTTTTATACGGTCATACACATGTGCCAACTATAGACCACTATGAAGGCTTAATAATCGCCAACCCAGGTAGTGTCGCTTTTCCAAGGCAGAACAGTCGTGAACACACTTATATGACAATTTTAGTGGATAATGAGGGAGAGTTTAAGATGGATTTGCACTCATTAGAGGAACACGACAGAGCGTATGGAAATTAAGATTGTAATTGACGGAACAGAACCTATAAAAGAATACACATTAATGTCAGCTGAGCCTATTAGCTTTATTGAAGTAATGAATCAGCTGGGATTAAATTTTTACCGTCCTTGTGGCGGTGTTTTGAAATGCCTAAGCTGCGCCATTAGATTTATCTACGGTGCACCGGACATGACCTCAGATGATGAAAAGGCGCTGGACTTTTCAGAGATGAGAAATGGATGGAGATTAGGCTGCAAATGCATAATAAATAAAGATTGCAAAATCCAGGTGCCAGTTTCCCTGGTGGGAGAAATCACCTCTCCAGTAGATGCAGATGTGGACGAGGAATATCCGTTGGATAAAACCAATATTGGTATTGCTGTGGACATTGGTACCACCACCATAGCAACAGCTGTAGTGGATTTGCAGACAGGTAAAATCCTAAGACAAAACAATTGCACCAACAATCAGATTAAATATGGTGCCGATGTTATGAGTCGTATAAAGGCTTCCATGGATGGCCATGGCGAGGACCTTATGAACATCGTCAGAGAGGATTTGATAAAGATTGGAAGAGATGTTGTAGGAGAGGATTTCTTGACTCATAAAATAGTCTTCTCCGCAAATACGGTAATGACCCATCTATTCCTAAACTATCCCGTAGACGGTCTGGCCAATTATCCATTTGTGCCATACACCACAGAGGCCATTAGCTTTGTATCAGAATATAGAGACGTATTTTTCATGCCGCCAATAAGCGCCTTTGTAGGAGGCGATATTGTAGCGGGATTATATTTCCTAAAAAAGAAAGCTATGGAACGCTCAGAAAAAGCGTCAAAAGAAACCTTCTTGCTGGTGGATTTGGGGACAAATGCAGAAATTGTTCTCTTTGATGGGGAAAAGTATTGGTGCTCCTCAGCATCAGCAGGCCCAGCACTAGAGGGTGCTAGCATCAGCTGCGGCGTAGCCTCAGTCAAGGGTGCCATCAATCATCTCTCCATCTCAGAGGGAAAAATAAAATACACCACCATAGGTGGCGAAAAGCCTGTAGGACTCTGCGGCAGTGGAATAATAGATATGGTCCACGAGCTGCACCGCAACAAAATAATAGATGACGGTGGTCTCTTAATAGAAAAGTACGCCGACACCGGTTTCCCAGTAACAGACAACATCTACATGACCGGAGAAGACATCCAACAGGTCCTCCTAGCAAAATCGGCTATCTATTCAGCCATAACCGTCCTTGCAAAAAAAGCTGGAATAGCCTTTGAAGAAATAGAGCACCTTTACATCTCAGGCGGCCTAGGAGCCACCGCAAGTGTATGGTCATCGGCAGGGATTAATCTTTTTCCATCTGAGCTCATTAATAAATATGAGTCTGTAGGAAATTCGTCGCTACTAGGTGCCATCGCCTACGTAATGGACAGTGACCAAGCTGCTATCACCGAAATAAAAGAAAAATCCGAAGTGGTAATCTTGGCCAATGACCCAGAATTCGAAGCCCTCTTCCTAGAAAACCTCATGCTAAAATAAAGGTACGATTCACAGTTTACCCGGCCCCGGCCCCCACTTATCAGGCCAGGGGCCTTTTATTATTTCTCATTTGTTTTCAAAAAACGCCGGCCCTAAACGCCTGCTCATAAACAATTTGAGCAGAATTTTTAGATTATCTTAATGGGCAAAAGCGCGTATGTATGGGTGTCCTTCTACGCGTTTTACTATTCGAAAGGACTGTACGTACAAAGCAGACACCTTTAGTTACTTAAAAAGGTTCTACAACCATATACGACACACAGGCTTGCCTTCATAAGTCGTTTCACCTAAGAAGCACAACGAAGGGGATTACTTGATAATTGATACCATGCCAGATTCACATCCATGTTCAGCTGGCATTCGCCTCGCCGTCCATGGCTCGGCGTATCAATTATCTACGTAATCCCCTTCTGTGCTACTAAGGTTACACTTAAAATCAGGCACCTGTGTGGTACATGGATTGTAGAACCTTATTTACTTTATGTTATGCGTGTCTGCTATTTGTACGAACAGTCCTGCTAGAATTGTAAAACCGTTAGACGAACACCCATAAATAAACATACGCGATTACCCATTTAGATAATTCAAATTCTTAGAGAGTTTGTATGGGCCGGTATGTAGGGTGTCCCAAATTTCGTTTCTCATACTCATAGAGGAGAGCAGCAGGTATTTTTATTCTAGGTTGAGTGTTTCGCCTAGGGAAAGTACGGCATTTTTTACGCAGTCGTTGCATTCGCATAGGGTTTGGCCTGTTGTAATGCCCTTTAGATCTTTGCAGATTGTGGCACCACATTTATCATTGAATTTGCTCATGATTTCTTTTGAGTATCTAGGGGTTCCTTTGCCCTCTGTAGTTACTCCGGCTACCATTACGGCTCCGATTAAGGCACCACAGGTGCTTTCCATACAGCCCATACCGGCAGCAAATCCAGCTCCAAGCTGAGTAAGTACGGTAGGGTCTACGTCTATAATGTCCTCAAAGGCTTTTACAACTGATTGAGTGCAGTTGCATTTACCAGTAGCCTTGAGGTTTGCCGCTAATTCAGCGCGTTCTTTAATTGTTGGCATAATATATTTCCTTTCATATCTAATTGACTCTCAGTTACACTTTAAGTATTATACCTGCTCAGAAAAATATATCAAGTGAGTACTAAGAAAAGAACCTACATCCGTAGAGCGGATGTAGGTTTCATGGGAAATCATTTGTTAGTGTCTGCTGCATTTGCAGTAATGGGTTAGATTACTGGAAGTAACGCTGAAGGAGACCCTGGAGAGCTCTTCCGTGTCTAGCCTCGTCACGAGCCATCTCATGAACTGTGTCATGGATTGCATCAAGGTTGTTCTTCTTTGCACATGTTGCAAGCTCTACCTTACCTGAAGTAGCACCGAACTCGCAATCAACACGCCATGCAAGATTCTTCTTTGTAGAGTTTGTCATGTTTGACTCAAGGTCTGAACCAAGCATCTCTGCAAACTTAGCAGCGTGCTCTGCCTCTTCGTAAGCTGCCTTTTCCCAGTAGAGACCGATCTCTGGGTAGCCCTCTCTGTGTGCTACACGAGCCATGCAGAGATACATACCAACCTCTGAGCACTCGCCCTCGAAGTTTGCCTTTAACTGATCGAAAATGTACTTCTTATCCTCGTCTGAAATGTCAGGATTGTTCTTTACTGTCTTCTCGTAGATGCCAAACTCATGCTCTGCAGCAAGTGTAAGCTCTCCCTCTACCTTGTTGAACTTATCACCGCTAACGTGACATACTGGACACTCTGCTGGAGGATTCTCTCCCTCGAAAACGTAACCACATACTGAACATACATACTTTGCCATAATTATTAGACTCCTTTCACTTTTCAAATAAAATTATTCTCATTATTTAATTTTGCGATTCCATGCATTCTTTACAAACGCCAGTGAAAAGTAGGTTGGCACTTTCTACAGTACCTAAACCTGCGCTGGAAGCCGCTAAAATTTGGTCGACACTAGGTGTAATTTCTAAATCCATAACTCTGTGACAGCATCGGCAATAATAATGACTGTGTGCAGATGTATCTGCGTCATAATGCTCTGTGCCATCTCCGGTGGAGATTTTTCGAACTTCACCAACCTCTACCAAAAGAGTAAGATTCCTATAAACTGTACCAAGGCTTATCTTAGGATATTCCTCACGTACGTGCTGATAAATGATATCAGCAGTAGGATGTTCTTTGGTAGACATTAAGTATTCTTTTATGGATTCCCTTTGTCTACTATAATTCATAAATGCACCTGCCTTAAATTAATAGCCATTACTAATTTATGATGCTAACTCGTGATGACTAAGGCTTAAAATCAATAATGATTATCTATATAATAGCATGATATTCCAGAAAGTCAATACTAAAAATAGTAATTATTACTATTTTTAAAAAAATATTATAGGTTTTTGATTTTCCTCAGAAAAACAGAAAGCATAAATACCATAAAAATAGCCCCGAGCAATGCTCGAGGCTAAATTTTATTTCTTTATTACAAATCCGACATTTTCCAGCTGCTTCATATAAACACTAAGGCGTTCATAAAGTGGCTCTGCTTCGTCACCGAATTTGTCTTTTACTAATTTGCCAATCTCAAAGACTGAACGATTTCCATCAATACAGGTAAAGATATAGCTGCCCATACCTTCTAGGGTAATGTGGCTATACTTTGGCTTTTTGAAAAAGCGTTGCGCTATTCGATTGGTAAATCCTTT
>JAILKL010000043.1 GCA_024693775.1 Pseudobutyrivibrio sp. | reverse complement strand
CAGGACATGAAAATAGATAAACCTATTTTCATGGTATTTACGATTTCTGTTTTTCTGATGAAAAACAAAAATCTATGACTTCTTGTGGGCAACTTAAGGAAAAAGCCCACAAGAACCTGGCTTTGCCAGGCAATATTTTCTTTCAGAAAATATTGGTTAGGCTCCGGTTCTTGATTTTCTGAGGAAAATCAAAAACCTATAGTATCTTGTACAATTCCATCGGTTAGGTAAATTTGATTTACATTATACTTTGTTTTATATCTTTTATTTTTTATATAAACACAGAATTCTATTTTACCAGCTGTATAAATTGGAAACTTGATATCTCCGTAAAAATGAATTCTCTTCTTCTACGTTATACTGAAGTATGATTTCTTCTACATTTAGTTTTTCGTCTTATGTATTTCATTGGAAAGATGAAAATGGATTTCACAGTTACAATATTCCAAGCCAGGAGTTTTCGACATACGAGAAACTGAAGTATCGAGCTATGAATAGTGATGGTTTTGAAGCGTTTGATTATGAAGCACTTTTTAGAATTAATGATGCAGGTACAGCCACAGGCGGATCATAAGGTAATGATTTTGGTGGTTGCATAGCATGGCGATAAAAACAAATAAATAATAAAAGGCATTCACAAGGTTTGTGAATGTCTTTTTTGTTGCTAGGACATAGAGAATTAAGTCAAAAATTCATGTATGCAATCAATAAAATTAATAAAAATAATAAATATAATAAGAATAAATAAAAAAGCGTTGGGCTTAATTTTAAGCATAGTATTTATCGACCACGGCGAATTGCTCCCATAGGGTAATAGTATCACTTTAGATGACTACATTTATTGAATATGAAAATACGTAGTGATATAATTATTGTAAATAATCTGACTATTTAGTCGGAATAGCTAAATTACAACACATTTAAGGTTTTTACAAAAGGAGAGAAGAGTATGCTTGCTACGTTAGTACCATTATTTTATGAAGATATGTCTGTTGCATCATATTGTCTTTATGCACAGAAGGAAAACTTATTTGAAAATCCTCATTTATTAGGCGCGGGAAAATATGATGGAGCAGGATCTATCGTTGGAATTGAGGTTTTTGATAGTATTAGTGAAGATGATTTAGCTGATAATTGTAATATAATTATTCCAATCAACAATATTTCGTTATTTGCAAATATTGAAACACAGTTAACAGGTTTTGATGGTCGCATAATGTTACTTGTTGATCAAAGTATTCGACCAGAGGAGTCGTATAATAAGAGACTTCAAGATTTAAAGAGTAAAGGATTTAAACTTGCTTTAAAGGATTTGCCAGTGGACAAAATTGAAGAGTATAAGTTTATGCTGAATGATTTTGATTTACTTCTGGTTAATGCAGAAAGTGGTAATGTTGTAGAACAGGCGAAGACCTTTAGAAAGGCCGTTCCAAAGATAGATTTATGCGCTGAGAATCTACATAATAAGGATGAGTTTAATTCAGCAAAGGATTCGGGATTATTTAGGATTTTTGAAGGTACATTTTATAGAGTGCCTATTAATGAGCAGGATACAGAAGTTACACCAATTAAAATTAATTATATGAAGTTAATGACTGTTATCAACCAGACTGACTTCGATTTGGAGGATGTTGCAAATGTAATAGGACAGGATCCAGCTCTTTCTATTGAACTACTTAAAATTGCAAATAAATTGACACTTAATTCAAATATAAGATCTATCAATCAAGCAACAGCATTATTAGGACAAAAGGAAATTAGACGCTGGTTAAATGCTACATTATTCAATGGATTAGCTGCTGGAAAGCCAAATGAGATTACAAGGTTATCGCTTATTAGAGCTAGATTTGCTGAAAACCTTGCACCTCTTTTTGATTATGCTATGAGAAAGGATGAGCTTTTCTTGATGGGATTATTTTCATTATTAAATCTTATCTTGGACATGCCTATGGATAAAGCGCTAGATCAGGTAGGTGTTAGCGCAGAAATCAAGAAAGCTTTGGTAAGTGATGATGGTATTTTTTCTCCACAGCTGGAATTCTTATTAAGCTATGAAGCTGGTGATTGGCAGGAAGTATCTCGTCTTATGGTATTACATGATATAGAAATGCATGATGTATATGATGCTTATGTCGAATCTTTAAAATGGTATGGTAATATGTTTGCCTAAAACATTGGATTTTTCTTTAAATTTATCAAAAGACTCATAAATAACAATAGCTATAAAGCCTCGAGGTTGATTGCCTTGGGGCTTTTGTCATAGAAAAAGAAGCTAGACACAAAAATATAATCATTAAAATTTTCTAAAAAAATTATATTTAGTAACTTAATACATGGAAACTATATATTGATGTACCTCACAAAACGGGCATATAAGTAATATTTATTGGAAACTCAAAATAAAAAAATTCAAAAAAATGTAAAACGATTAACATAAACGTGAAATGGACATCATTATTTATATATTGGGTCCTAAATTGCATTGACAGAGCCTAAAAATGATGTTATAAATTATCAGAACAGTTATAAACGGTTTTTTTATAGGAGTTGATTTTTATGAAGTTCAAAATTAGATTAGAAAATTCGCAGGATGCAGAAGAGTTTGTACAGGCTGCTTCACAGTGTGGTGGCGATGTAGATCTTCATAGCGGAGTTGTTTATATTGATGGAAAGTCTTTACTTGGTGTTTTAGCAATGGGTATCAAGAGAGAGATGGATGTTTATGTTTCATCTCACAATGATTCTACATTTGAGAACGCTGTAAAGAAGTTCGTTGTTGCTTAATATTGTTTATTGTATAATAAGGCCTGTGAGTTAAACTCACAGGCTTTTTTATTGAAAAGATTTTGTAAAAAAATTCGGCAACTTATTTTAATCAGATTATGTTAAAAATCACGATAAATTATATTGAATCAGAAAGAGGCCATACATTCTAGATAGGAATTAAACATATAAGGATAATAATATTAGTTATATGAAAGTAGCAAAACTAGTCACTCCAGAGGGAGAGAAGGCACAAATAAATATATCTGTTCGAAACCTTGTAGAGTTTTTGTTACGAGAGGGAGATATAGATGACCGCAAGGGGTCAGTTGATCCATTCGAGGCTATGCAGGCAGGTAGTAGGATCCATAGACAGATTCAGAGCTCTATGGGTCCTTTTTATAGTGCCGAGGTTTCTCTGAAGCATCAGATTGAGTACGACGATTATATACTTGGTATAGAGGGAAGAGCAGATGGCGTAGTTTTGGAGCGAGATATGGATGGCCATATTTTATCCGCTTTGGTAGATGAGATAAAGGGTATGTATATTGATGTCATGACCTTTGAGAAGCCAATTCTGGTTCATGAAGCACAGGCAAAATGCTATGCATATATTTTATGTAATGATTATGATTTGGATGAAATAGAAGTACAGATGACCTACGTCAGCTTAGAAACTGATGAAATAAAAAGATTCAATCAAAAGTATTCCTTTGCTGAGATTGAAGAATGGTTCCTTACTATAGTTGGTATTTTTAAGAAATGGTCGGATTTTCAATATTATCACAAGCAGGAGCTTTTAGAGTCTATTAGAGGGCTACAATTCCCTTATGAATATAGAGATGGACAGAAGAAACTAGTTTCCGATGTATACAGAAGTATATATAGAAGAAAAATTTTATTTATGCAGGCTCCTACAGGAACAGGTAAAACCATTGCAAATGTTTTCCCTGCTGTAATGGCTCTAGGTCAGAATCTAGCTGAAAGAGTGTTTTATCTTACAGCAAAAACAGCTACAGCTATTGCTGCTAGGGATACATATAGTCTACTTGTAGAAAATGGATACGAGGGAAAGACTATTATGCTAACTGCAAAGGAAAAAATGTGCCTTTGTGATGAAACAGATTGTAATCCTGTTAATTGTCCATATGCCAGAGGACATTTTGATAGAGTCAATGATGTTATTTATGAAATCATTACAAAAGAGTCTGTTATATCTCGTGATGTGATTTTGAATTATGCCAGTGAGTACGTGGTATGTCCTTTTGAGCTAGCATTAGATGTGTCCACCTGGTGTGAGGGTATAATTTGTGATTACAATTATGTATTTGACCCAAATGTATATCTGAAAAGATTTTTTGCAGATGGGAAAAGCGGTGAGCATATCTTCTTAGTGGATGAGGCCCACAACATGGTAGATAGAGCCCGTGAAATGTATTCTGAGGATTTGATAAAAGAAGAGGTTCTTTCTATAAAAAGATATGCAAAGCCTGTTAGCAAAAAACTAGTTAATGCGCTAGAAAAATGCAATAGGATTTTGCTTGAATATAAGAGAGAATGCGACCACGATATTACCATATTAGATGATGTAGATATGCTGTTGAATGCCTGTGACAATCTTCAAATGATTTTAGAGCAGCTATTTAAAAAAGAAGTAAAGTTTGGAATATATCAGGATGAAGTAATAGATTTTTATTTTAGGCTTCGTAATTTTACAGCACTAGCATACCAGCAGGATAAAGATCATTATAGAATATACTGTGATTTCGATGAGGATAAGAATTTCCATCTTCATCTATATTGTATTGACCCATCGGCGCAGCTTCAGGAACGCTTAAATATGGCTAGGGCCACAGTTTACTTTAGCGCTACCCTATTGCCTATTGATTACTACAAGGACCTATTGTGCAATATTAATGACGTATATGCGATATATGTAGATTCTGTTTTTAAACAGGAAAATAGACTGCTGCTTTTAGGAACAGATGTTACTAGCAAATATACTAGACGTGGCGCTGATGAATATGCAAAGTATGCTCAGTATATTAAAAATATCGTAAATGCGAAAAAGGGAAATTACATGGTCTTTGGGCCATCCTATAAATTTTTAGAGGACATATATACTGAATACAATCAGATAATTAATGTTAATAATTCAAACGAAGAAATATTTACTAAAAAGGATTCATCTCTTGATAGCGCAGATGATTTTGTAGATGTAATCATCCAAAAACAAAATATGACTGAGCAGGAGAGAGAAGAGTTTTTAGCTGAGTTCGAAAAGAAGAGAGAAAATTCCATGGTGGCCTTTTGCACATTAGGCGGTATCTTTTCAGAGGGTATAGATCTAGTTGGTGGAAAGCTTATTGGAAGCATCATTCTAGGGGCCGGTTTGCCTCAGGTTGGAAATGAAAGAAAGCTTATGGCAGACTTTTTCGATGGTGAGGGAAAGAATGGATTTGAGTATGCCTATTTGTATCCAGGAATGAATAAGGTAATTCAGGCGGCAGGTAGACTTATTCGAACAGCAGATGATGTGGGAGTTATAGCTCTTTTAGATGAAAGATTTAGGTTCTCTAGCTATCGCAAAACTTTTCCACGAGAATGGAATGATGCGATTTTTACCTCAATAGAAGACGTTTCGTTAAAATTAACAAATTTCTGGTCAAAAAAAGAATGAAAAACTATTAGGAAGTGTGAATTTTTTGTGATATACTCTTGTTAACTGTGGGGCATCTAGTACAGCATTTAGGTGCTGCGCAGATTTCAAGTAAATATCACGGAGGTGTAAAGTGGGCAAAGTAAGAAGAGTTTACGTTGAAAAAAAGCCTGAATTTGCAGTATCTGCCAAGTCACTGTTTTCCGAAATTGGAAGTTACTTAGGCATCAAGTCAGTTACAGGAGTGAGGGTTCTGATTCGTTATGACGTTCAGGATGTCTCTGACGACGTTTTTAAGAAAGCAGTTGAGACGGTATTTTCTGAGCCGCCTGTGGATGATGTTTACGAAGAAACATTTGAATACAGTGGCAGAGTGTTCTCTGTTGAGTATTTGCCTGGTCAGTTCGATCAGCGTGCCGATTCTGCGGAGCAGTGTCTAAAGCTTTTGAATGAGGATGAAGACCCTACTATTCATACAGCTACAACATATGTTATTGAGGGTGACATTTCTGATAATGAGTTCGATGCTATTAAAAAGCATTGCATTAATCCAGTTGATTCTAGAGAGACTACTATGGACAAGCCAGAGTCTCTATCTAATAATTTCGATGAGCCAGCCGACGTCATGACATTTGACGGTTTCAGTTCTATGGCTGAGAATGATTTACACGATTTATACGATTCCTTAAATCTTGCTATGACATTTAAGGATTTTCTACACATTCAAAAATATTTTTCCAATGACGAACATAGAGATCCAACTGTTACAGAGATTAGAGTACTTGATACTTATTGGTCTGATCACTGTAGACATACAACATTCTCTACAGAATTAAAAAATGTAACTATTGAAGATGGCTTTTATAAGGCTCCTATTGAAGACACTTATAACGACTATCTTGATAACTTTAAAATCCTTTACAAGGATAGAGATGACAAGTTTGTCTGCCTTATGGATTTAGCACTTGTTGCAATGAAGAAGCTAAAGGCAGAAGGAAAGCTTGCAGATCAGGAAGAGTCAGATGAAATTAATGCTTGCTCAATTGTTGTACCAATCGAGGTAGAGGGCACAACAGAGGAATGGCTTGTTAATTTCAAGAACGAAACACACAACCATCCTACTGAAATTGAGCCATTTGGTGGCGCAGCTACATGTCTTGGTGGTGCTATCAGAGATCCACTTTCTGGTCGTACTTATGTATACCAGGCTATGCGAGTTACTGGTGCAGCAGATCCTACTGTTTCAGTAAAGGATACAATTGAGGGCAAGTTACCTCAGAAAAAGCTTGTTCGTGAGGCTGCTCATGGATATAGCTCATACGGAAACCAGATTGGCCTTGCAACAGGCTATGTAAAAGAGATTTATCATCCTGATTACGTTGCAAAGCGTATGGAGATTGGTGCTGTTATGGGTGCAGCTCCTCGTAGAGCAGTTCAGAGACTTAATTCTGATCCAGGTGACAAGATTATTCTTCTTGGAGGACGTACAGGCCGTGATGGTATAGGTGGTGCTACAGGTTCTTCAAAGGCTCACAATACAGAGTCAACAGCTGTATGTGGTGCAGAGGTTCAGAAGGGTAACCCACCTACAGAAAGAAAGATTCAAAGATTATTCAGACGCGAAGAGGTTTCTTACATTATTAAAAAGTGTAACGACTTTGGTGCCGGCGGTGTCTCAGTAGCCATTGGAGAGTTAGCTCCAGGACTTAAGGTAAACCTTGATCTTGTACCAAAGAAGTATGCAGGATTAGATGGAACAGAGCTTGCCATTTCTGAGTCACAGGAACGTATGGCAGTTGTAGTTGCTCCTTCTGATGTTAATAAATTCCTTCAGTATGCAGCTGAGGAAAACCTTGAGGCAGTTGAGGTAGCAGTTGTTACTGAGGAGCCACGTTTAGTACTTAACTGGAGAGGAAAAGAAATTGTTAACCTTTCTAGAGCATTCCTTGATACAAACGGTGCTCACCAGGAAACAGATGTATACGTAGAATTACCTGATAGCGAGAATAAATATATAGATAAATATGGTATCGACAAGGTTGCAGCAGATCTTGAAAAAGATGATGTTAAGGCGGCATGGTTAGATACACTTGCAGACCTAAATGTTTGCTCACAAAAGGGACTTGTTGAAATGTTCGATGGTTCAATCGGTGCAGGTTCAACACTTATGCCATTCGGTGGAAAGTATCAGCTTACTGAGACACAGACAATGGTTGCAAAAATCCCAGTAGCAGATGGAAAGACAAACGCTGTTTCAATGATGGCATACGGATTCAATCCATATATGAGCTCTTGGTCACCATATCACGGTGCTCAGAATGCGGTATTAGAGTCAGTTGCTCGTATCGTTGCAACAGGTGGTGATTACAAGAAGATTAGATTCACATTCCAGGAATACTTCCGTAGAATGAGCGAAGATCCAAAGAGATGGAGCCAGCCATTTGCAGCACTTCTTGGTGCATACAAGGCTCAGATGGAATTTGAACTTCCTTCAATCGGCGGTAAGGATTCAATGTCAGGAACATTCAACGAAATCGATGTTCCACCAACACTTGTTTCTTTCGCAGTAGATATTGCAAAAGAGGATGAGATTGTTACACCAGAATTTAAGGAAGCAGGCGACAAGCTTGTTGTTCTTAAGGTTTTACGTGATGCTTACGATCAGCCAAATTACGCACAGGCTAAGCAGGTATATGCAGCAGTTCGTCAGATGGTTGAGATGGGCAACGTAAAGGCTGCATATGCACTTGATGCATACGGATTGGTACCAGCAGTTTCAAAGATGGCATTTGGTAACAAATTTGGCGTGAAGCTTTATGACGAGGTAAATGCTCGCACAATGTTCGGATATGCGGTAGGCGATATCGTATTAGAGCTCTCTGAGGACTCAGCACTTGCACTTGATAGAGAGCTTGCAAAGGTTGGCTTAGTAGATTGCTGCCAGATGGTAGGTGAAGTAACAGCAGATGCTACATTCACATACAAGGATGTGGTAATTACTATGGACGAGGCATTAAAGGCATGGACAGGTACACTTGAGCCAGTATTTAAGACTCGCAGTCACGAAGACACATCACTTGTAGATACTGGACTTTACGAGGCTAAAAACTTCTATGTATGCAAGAACAAGATTGCAAAGCCAAGAGTATTTATTCCAGTATTCCCAGGTACAAACTGCGAATATGATTCTGCTAGAGCATTTGAAAATGCCGGAGCAATTACAAACGTAAAGGTATTCAAGAACCAGACAGCAGAAGATATCAGAGAGTCAGTTGATGAATTCTCAAGAGCTATAGCACAGTCACAAATCGTAATGTTCCCAGGTGGTTTCTCAGCAGGTGATGAGCCAGAGGGTTCAGCAAAATTCTTTGCTACAGCATTTAGAAATGAAAAGATGAAGGAAGCAATTCACGGATTGTTAGAGAACCGAGATGGTTTGATGTTAGGTATCTGTAATGGTTTCCAGGCACTTATCAAGCTTGGACTTGTACCATACGGAGAGATTCGTACACAGAGCCCAGAAGCACCAACACTTACCTACAACACAATTGGTCGTCATATTTCAAAGATTGCATATACAAAGGTAGTAAGTAACAAGTCACCATGGCTTGCAGGCACACAGCTTGGCAAGACATATTGCTCACCAGCATCTCACGGTGAGGGTAGATTTGTAGCACCTGAGGAATGCATCAAGGCATTATTTGAAAATGGACAGGTTGCTACACAGTATGTAGATGAAAATGGCAACCCTACTATGGACGAAGAATGGAATATCAACGGCAGCTACTATGCTATCGAGGGTATCACCAGTCCTGATGGTAGAGTCTTTGGTAAGATGGCTCATGCAGAGCGTCGCGGCAAGGGCGTTGCCTTAAATATCTACGGAGAGCAGGATCTCAAAATCTTTGAGTCTGGTGTAGATTACTTCCGTTAATAATTAAACTCCAAGGTAAACTACTACCTTGGAGTTTTAATAAAGGAAAATCTTAGGATTTGAAAATCTTGAAGGTTTTTGACATATAAGATAGGCTTTTGTGGGCTTTTTCTTAAGTGGCTCACAAGAATCCTGCTTCTGCTTGTTGTGTTAGAACATTCTTATGTACAACACAACAATTAGAACAGAAGCAAGAAATAATAGTAAAAGGGTAGAAAAGAGGAAAGATGAAAGCATTTTTGATTTTGGAAGATGGTACAGTATTTGAAGGTACCAGCATAGGTTCAACAAGAGAAGTCATTAGTGAGATAGTTTTTAACACTTCTATGACTGGATACTTGGAGGTCCTCACTGATCCTTCATACGCTGGTCAGGCAGTATGCATGACTTATCCACTTATAGGCAATTATGGTATTACAGACGATATGGAAAGTGGAAGACCATGGCCAGATGGTTTTATTGTTAGGGAGCTTAGCCGAATTCCTTCTAACTTCCGTTGTAATGGAACAATTCAGGACTTTTTAGTAAAGCATGATATTCCAGGTATCGCTGGCATAGATACAAGAGCCCTTACAAAGATACTTCGCGAAAAGGGTACAATGAATGGAATGATTACAACAAATGAGAATTACAACTTTGATGAAATCAAACCAAGACTTGCAGCGTATGCAACTGGTGATGTTGTTTCAAAGGTAACATGCTCTGAGAAAAAGGTTTTAGAAGGACCAGGATTAAAGGTGGCACTCTTAGATTTTGGTGCAAAAAATAATATAGCTAAGTCTTTAAATGATAGAGGATGTGAGGTTACAATTTATCCTGCACATACAAAAGCTGAGGAAATCCTTAAGGCTGAACCAGACGGAATTATGCTTTCAAACGGACCTGGAGATCCAAAGGATTGTGGACCAATAATTGATGAGATAAAAAAGCTATATGATTCAGATGTACCTATTTTTGCAATATGCTTAGGACATCAGCTTATGGCACTGGCTACAGGTGCAGACACACACAAGATGAAATACGGACACCGCGGTGGAAATCATCCAGTAAAGGATCTTGCAACTGGAAGAGTATATATTTCATCTCAGAACCATGGATATGTAGTAGACACAGACAAGCTTGATCCAAAGGTTGCCACACCAGCATTTGTAAATGTAAATGATGGTACAAACGAGGGATTAAAGTATACTGGAAAGAACATTTTTACAGTTCAGTTCCATCCAGAGGCTTGCCCAGGACCACAGGACAGTGGATACTTATTTGATAGATTTATAGATATGATGGGAGGAGTGCAGTAATGCCAAAAAGAAGTGACATTAAAAAGGTAATGGTGATTGGCTCAGGTCCTATCGTAATTGGTCAGGCAGCAGAGTTTGATTATGCTGGAACACAGGCCTGCCGTTCTTTAAAGGAAGAGGGCATGGAGGTATGCTTGGTTAACTCAAACCCAGCTACAATCATGACTGATAAGGAAATTGCAGACCAGGTATATATTGAGCCTCTTACTGTAGATGTTTTAAAGCAGATTATCATCAAGGAAAAGCCAGATTCTTTACTTCCAACACTTGGAGGTCAGGCAGGACTTAACCTTGGTATGGAGCTTGCTGAGTCAGGCTTCTTAGAGGAGCAGGGAGTAAAGCTTATTGGTACAACAGCTGAGACAATCTTTAGAGCAGAGGATAGACAGGCATTTAAGGACACCATGGAAAAATTGGGTGAGCCTGTTGCTGCATCATTGGTTGTTAACACAGTAGAAGATGGTATCAAGTTTACAAACACTATTGGATATCCAGTAGTACTTCGTCCAGCATACACACTTGGTGGATCTGGTGGTGGTATCGCACACAACGAGACAGAGCTTGTTGAGATTCTTACAAACGGACTTCGCCTTTCTCGTGTACACGAGGTACTTGTAGAAAGATGTATCGCCGGATGGAAGGAAATCGAGTACGAGGTAATGCGAGATGCCAACGGCAACTGCATCACAGTATGTAACATGGAAAATATCGATCCAGTTGGTGTTCACACTGGTGACTCAATCGTAGTAGCACCTTCTCAGACACTTGGCGATAAGGAATATCAGATGCTTCGTACATCTGCACTTCGAATTATCGATGAGCTTGGAATTACAGGTGGATGTAATGTACAGTACGCTCTTCATCCAGAAAGCTTTGAGTACTGCGTAATTGAGGTAAATCCTAGAGTATCTCGTTCATCAGCACTTGCTTCAAAGGCAACAGGATA